>JBCCEP010000307.1:0-5167 GCA_039030215.1 Pseudomonadota bacterium | reverse complement strand
GGCAAGGCCATCCAGTTGCACCCGCTCGTCTGTGCGGCCTTCAACGCCGACTTTGACGGCGGCCAGATGGCAGTCCACGTACCACTTTCGCTGGAAGCCCAGCTCGAAGCGCGCGTGCTTATGATGTCCACGAACAACATTCTGCATCCCGCCAACGGATTGCCGATTATTGTTCCATCGCAGGACATGGTGCTTGGTCTTTATTACCTTTCGATCGTCGCTGAAAACGAACCCGGTGAAGGCATGATCTTTGCCGATATGGGTGAATTGCACCATGCTCTTGAAACCGGCGTGGTGACCCTTCACACCAAGATCAAGGGACGCTTCAAGAGTGTTGATGCCGAAGGTAATCCTACCTCTGCGATCCATGAGACCACTCCTGGCCGTATGATCATTGGCGAACTTCTTCCCAAGAACCCCAATGTTCCCTTCGACATCTGCAACACGGAAATGACCAAGAAGAACATTTCCACCATGATCGACACGGTCTATCGCCACTCCGGTCAGAAAGAGACGGTGATCTTCTGTGACCGCATCATGCAGCTTGGATTCTCCCATGCATGCCGTGCCGGTATCTCGTTCGGCAAGGACGACATGGTTATTCCCGATACCAAGGCAGGGCTTGTTGCTGAAACCGAGGCGCTTACCAAGGAATATGAACAGCAATATAATGATGGCCTGATCACCCAGGGTGAAAAGTACAACAAGGTTGTTGATGCCTGGGGTAAGTGTGGTGACAAGGTTGCCGATGAGATGATGGAACGCATCCGTTCGGTTTCCTTCGACAAGCAGTCCGGACGTCAGCTTCCGATGAACTCGATCTACATGATGAGCCATTCGGGCGCCCGTGGTTCACCAACCCAGATGAAGCAGCTCGCCGGCATGCGTGGCCTGATGGCCAAGCCGGACGGCTCGATCATCGAGAGCCCGATCATCTCGAACTTTAAGGAAGGTCTGACCGTGATGGAGTACTTCAACTCCACCCACGGTGCCCGTAAGGGTCTGGCTGATACCGCCTTGAAAACGGCAAACTCTGGTTATCTGACACGTCGTCTCGTCGATGTGGCGCAGGACTGCATTGTCAACGAAGCCGATTGCGGCACCGAGCAGGGCCTCACAATGCAGGCCGTGGTCGATGCAGGCCAGGTGGTTGCTTCGCTGGGCATGCGTATTCTTGGCCGTACACCGGTCAATGATGTTGTTCACCCCGAAACCGGGGATGTCATCGTGGAGAAAAACACGCTGATCGACGAACGCGATGTCGAGGCGATCGAAGCAGCAGGCGTCAAGCAGGTGAAGATCCGCTCGGCCCTGACCTGCGAAACCCAGAACGGCATCTGTGGCATGTGCTATGGCCGCGATCTTGCCCGCGGAACACCCGTAAATATGGGTGAGGCGGTCGGTGTCATTGCTGCCCAGTCCATCGGTGAACCGGGTACCCAGCTTACCATGCGTACCTTCCACATCGGTGGTGCAGCCCAGGTTGTCGACCAGTCATTCCTTGAAGCCTCCTATGAGGGCAAGGTTAGCATCCGCAACCGCAACATCGTTCGCGATTCCGAAGGCCGTCTCATGGTGATGGGACGTAACATGGCCGTCGTGATCGAGGATGAGAAGGGCGTCGAACGAGCCTCTCACCGGGTGACTTACGGTTCGCGACTGCTGGTTGACGATGGCGACATGGTCAAGCAGGGCCAGCGGATTGCCGAATGGGATCCTTATACAAGACCGGTCCTTACCGCAGTCGGCGGAACGGTCGAGTTCGAGGATCTGATTGACGGCATCTCCGTAACCGAGACGGCCGATGAATCGACCGGTATCACCAAGCGTGTTGTCGTTGATTGGCGGGCGAACCCACGGGGTTCGGACCTGAAGCCGGCCATTGTCATCAAGGACAAGAAGGGTGAAATTGCCAAGCTTGACCGCGGTACGGAAGCTCGCTTCATGCTGTCTGTCGATGCAATCCTTTCGGTCGAGCCCGGCGCCACGGTTTCTGCTGGTGACGTTCTGGCACGTATTCCGATGGAAAGCGCAAAGACCAAGGACATCACCGGCGGTCTGCCACGTGTGGCCGAACTGTTCGAGGCACGGCGTCCGAAGGATCACGCTGTAATCGCTGAAATTGACGGCACGATCCGCTTTGGACGTGATTACAAGAACAAGCGTCGGATTTCGATTGAACCGGATGATTCAACCCAGGAACCGGTTGAATATCTGATTCAAAAGAACAAGCCTTTCCATCTCCAGGATGGTGATACCATCGAGAAAGGCGATTACATTCTCGACGGAAATCCAGCCCCGCACGACATTCTTGCGATCAAGGGCGTTGAAGCCTTGGCATCCTATCTCGTCAACGAGATCCAGGAGGTCTATCGGCTTCAGGGTGTTGTCATCAACGACAAGCACATTGAGGTAATCGTCCGTCAGATGCTGCAGAAGGTCGAAATCACCGATGCCGGTGATAGCGGCTTGATAGCAGGCGAACATATCGACCGCATCGAAATGGACATTCTCAATGAGCGCCTGCTTGAAGAGAAGAAGAAGCCCGTCACCGGCAATCCGGTATTGCTCGGCATTACCAAGGCGAGCTTGCAGACGCGGTCCTTCATCTCTGCGGCTTCCTTCCAGGAAACGACCCGCGTTCTGACCGAAGCCTCGGTTCAGGGCAAGTCGGACACGCTGGAAGGCCTCAAGGAAAATGTCATTGTTGGCCGCCTGATCCCGGCGGGTACCGGCGGCTTGATGTCGAAGGTCCGCCGCCTGGCTAACCAGCGCGATGACCTGATCCTCGACGAACGCCGCAAGCAGGCTGAATCGGTACCTCTGATCGAGGAAAAATCCGAAGGCGAAGCTGCCGAATAGCAATTCGCTAATTCAGGAAAATCAGAAGGCCGCCCGATCCGGGCGGCCTTTTTCTGTTTGTGTGGCAATTGCGGTATTACGCCACCGGAATAGTTGTCAGTTGATATCGCTGCTGAATACAATGATCGCCACTTCGCCGTCCAATGCGGCATCATAGGCTTTCCGAAACTCTTCTTCCTCGGGACGGTCCATCACATTTCCGATCTGGTCGAGATTTGCCTCCCCATAACCCTGTTGGGCGAGCGCGTTCAGGCAGCTTCGTACTGCCGAGTCATCATCGGCTGCCTTTAGTAGTGCATTAAACGGGATCTGACCGGCAAAATCCGAGCGTGTGACCGATCCGGTAATGACAAACACAAGCGGATCGCTACCGCCGTTTTCATTTTCTTCCATTGGCGAATTCCCGCTTTGACCAGGGTGTTGAGTGAAGCAGTCAGGTAATCTAGCCCGGCGTTAATAAATTGCAAAATGAGGTGCTGAATTGATTCAAAATGTCCGCAAACCAATCCAATTTCCTGAAATGACTCATTTTTTAGGTTTCTGGCCCGAAAATGGCCTATACAAGGGTTGACCTTCTATTCTCAAATCACTATTACCACGCCAACAAATCGATGTGAGTTGGAAATAGTCCTTGAAGCAAATTTGTTTCGGATAACACGCTCAAACAAGGTTTGACCTACATAGGCAGATTTTTAGCTGCATGACCGCAATGCGGTCCTCTGTGTACAGAAAATTGCTTTCAACCGGACTGATCGGTTTTGAAAGCAAATTTTTTTGCGTGGTGCATATCTTTTTGAAAGATATGGCAGCTTTGACATGCGTTACGGCTGACAAGCCCAGCGCCCATCGCGTCGCCTCGGCAAACTGCACGGCGCCGCAGCAACAGATAATGGCCATTGGGCCGATAGTAAAAGAGGTCATCACCGGATGCCAACGATTAACCAACTGGTTCGCTCGCCGCGCAAGCCCGAGGTAAAGCGTAACAAGGTTCCTGCAATGGAAGCATGCCCGCAAAAGCGCGGCGTGTGCACGCGCGTCTACACCACGACGCCAAAGAAGCCAAACTCGGCGCTTCGCAAGGTTGCGAAAATTCGCCTGACCAACGGCTTTGAGGTTATCGGCTACATCCCCGGCGAAGGGCATAACCTTCAGGAGCACTCGGTAGTGATGATCCGTGGCGGCCGCGTCAAGGACTTGCCGGGTGTCCGCTATCACATCATCCGCGGTGTGCTTGACACGCACGGCGTGAAAGACCGCAAGCAGCGCCGTTCGAAATACGGCGCCAAGCGCCCGAAATAACGCCCGGTAATTGGAGCTATAGAATGTCCCGTCGTCACCGCGCAGAAAAACGAGAAATCAACCCGGATCCGAAATTCGGAGACGTGGTTCTGACAAAATTCATGAATGCCATCATGCTTGATGGAAAGAAATCGGTCGCAGAGCGCATTGTATATGGCGCGCTCGACCAGATGCAGGAAAAGACCAAACAGGATCCGGTGGAAAGCTTCCGCCAGGCCCTCGAAAATGTGGCCCCCCATGTTGAAGTGCGCTCCCGTCGCGTAGGTGGCGCAACATACCAGGTCCCTGTGGAAGTTCGTACAGAGCGCCGTCAGGCCCTGGCAATCCGCTGGGTCATCGCCGCTGCCCGCAATCGCAATGAAACGACGATGATTGACCGGTTGTCCGGCGAGTTGCTCGATGCAGCAAACAATCGCGGATCCGCGGTCAAGAAGCGGGAAGACACACACAAGATGGCAGACGCCAACAAGGCATTTTCGCACTACCGCTGGTAGTGCGTTTTTTGATTTAACCCATGGAGCCGGAGAGGCTCCGTTTGAAAAAGGCATCAGGCAATGGCCCGCGAATACAACATTCAGGACTATCGCAATTTCGGCATCATGGCGCACATCGATGCAGGAAAGACCACGACGACCGAACGCATTCTTTATTACACCGGCAAGTCGCACAAGATTGGCGAAGTGCATGACGGTGCTGCCACCATGGACTGGATGGAGCAGGAGCAGGAGCGTGGAATTACAATCACCTCCGCAGCGACGACCACGTTCTGGGAAGGCCGGGATGGCAAGAAGCGCCGCTTCAACATCATTGACACGCCGGGACACGTCGATTTCACCATCGAGGTCGAGCGTTCGCTCCGCGTACTCGATGGCGCAATCGCTCTGCTGGATGCCAATGCCGGTGTCGAGCCCCAGACCGAAACGGTCTGGCGCCAGGCGGACAAGTACAATGTTCCGCGGATGATCTTCTGCAACAAGATGGACAAGATCGGCGCTGATTTCTTCCG
>JBCCEP010000306.1:0-5171 GCA_039030215.1 Pseudomonadota bacterium | reverse complement strand
TTCCTTGGCGGCAACTTCCGTCAGGCCGACAGAAGCAACCTGCGGGTGACAATAGGTACATCCGGGAACCTTGTTCTTGTCGGTTGGATGGACACCCGGCACGCCAGCGATCTTTTCTACGCAAACCACGCCTTCATGTTCAGCCTTGTGTGCTAGCATCGGCGGTCCGGCGACATCGCCGATTGCATATATTCCAGGAACATTTGTTTTGCCGTAACCGTCAATCACGATGCAGCCGCGGTCTGTCTTCACGCCAACTTTTTCGAGGCCCAGATTTTCAATATTTCCCTGGACACCAACGGCTGAGATTAGCTTCTCGGCTTCCAGTTTTTCGGTCTTGCCACCTTTCAGTTCAACATGGGCGATCACGCCATTGGTGGTTTTCTCAACCTTCGAAACCTTGGCTTCGGTATGGATTTTCAATCCGGCCTTTTCCAGTTGCTTGCGGGCAAGCCCGGAAATCTCGGCATCTTCTACCGGCATGATGGTCGGCATCAATTCGATGACCGTCACGTCGACGCCCATGGCATTGTAGAAACTGGCAAATTCAATCCCGATCGCACCTGAACCCATGACCACCATGGTTTTGGGCATGGTTTTGGGAACCATCGCCTCGAAATAGGTCCAGATCTTTTCACCATCCGGTTCAATACCGGGCAGCACGCGCGGACGGGCGCCGGTGGCAACGATTATATGCTTGGCCTGATAAGTGCCCTCACCCAAAGTGCCCTTGGGGATTGGATGTTGGGGTTCCATCGGTTTCTTCTTGGTTTTTGAAACTTTGATCTCACCGGGTTTTGTAATCTCCGCCTCGCCCCAGATGACATCGACCTTGTTCTTCTTCATGAGAAAGCCTACCCCGCCATTGAGTCTTGCTGAAACACCACGGGAACGGTCAACAACTGCTTTGACGTCGGCAGAAATCTTGCCTTCAATTGACAGTCCATAGGACTTTGCATTTTCGCTGTAATGCATGATCTCGGCAGATCGAAGTAAGGCCTTTGTCGGAATACAGCCCCAGTTCAGGCATATTCCGCCAAGATGTTCACGCTCAACGATTGCAGTCTTCAATCCGAGCTGCGCAGACCGAATTGCAGTTACATATCCGCCCGGACCCGAGCCAATTATGATAACATCATAGGAATTCGCCATTTATGTCTCCTGGTCTCGAATCCATGCGATAATTTGTTTCAATCCTGGTTATGGTTCATTTTGTGTTACCTGCCGGGCAACTTGACTTACCAGATGTAGTCATACTGTTAACCGTAATCTTGGAACGCCATTCATTGGACAAATTCAAACGGTAAATGCTCAAGAATCCTTAACCTAAGTGAGTCATGTGTGGGATCATGGAACGATTATCCTCACTAATGTCCATCCCGGCTATCCTTGACCTCCCATGGTATGTCGGTGAACTTGGTCTTGTATTGGCTGCGCTTGCACTCTTCAGCTCGGTTTGGTCAATGCTGTCGTTACGTTTTGCGGCTGCCATTGTTCGGCTTGCATTCGTGTTTGTCCTGCTCATCATATTGACTCAAAATGGACCTGATATCGTTTGGTTCATCGATCGGGTTGGACAGGCCATCACCAATTAGTTTTTGTTAAACTGATTGGTCAGACAGTTTGCGCTAAATCCGTTGTTGCTCAGTGGAGGCCACTTTGCCATTGCCAAATCCGGACACGCTGCTTTCGCTGTTTTCGCTTGAAGCGATTTTGGCACTGCCGTGGTATGTCGGCATTCCGGGATTGATGGTCGTCGCAATATTTGTCTGGTCTGCCTTTCGTGCACTCCTTTTGCTTCGTATCTTCAAGGTCATTGCGAATCTGGTAATGGCGGCGGTCGTATTCATTATTCTGAGCCAGGGTGGCAATGCGCTTGTCCAGATGATCGGTGCACCACCACCAGCGGCTACGTGATTCTGAATTTACGCGTTCAACATCGTGAAGATTTCATCCTTCAGATGCAGTCGCTTTTTCCGCATGTCTTCAAGATGCAGATCATCGGTTGGCTCAATATCTGTTTCTGCGCGATGTACCGCACGATTGATCTCGTGATATTCGTCAAATAACTTCAGAAAATGCGCGTTCGACGATTTCAAGTCGTGAATCTTGTCCTTGAATTCGGGGAACTCTTCAGAAAGTTCGTTCGGTACGTGAGACATTCAGGTCACTCCAAAATTTCGTTTTTATCCGGCTGAAATTTCTCGGTCGCTGGCGTCTAACGCCATGACTGAGATCAATCAGGTGATAAATCAAACCAACATGCTCATCGGGTTTTCGATATAGCGTTTGAATGCCTGCAGCAGTTCTGCACCAAGCGCGCCATCAACCGCACGATGGTCAGTTGAAAGCGTCACGGTCATTACCGTTGCAATGCTGACCGCACCATCCTTGACCACAGGCCTTTGCTCACCAGCGCCAACCGCCAGAATTGTAGCATGAGGCGGATTGACCACCGCCGCAAAATCACGAACGCCCATCATTCCCATATTGGAAACCGCTGTCGTTCCGCCCTGATATTCTTCCGGCTTGAGCTTGCGATCCTTGGCGCGCTTTCCATAGTCCTTCATTTCGTTGGAAATTGTGGAAAGCGATTTTTGATCGGCCTTTCTTATAATGGGCGTGATCAGTCCGCCGGGAATGGAAACCGCCACACCAACATCAGAGTGCTTGTGCTTGACCATTGCTTCATCCGTCCAGGAAACATTGGCGTCAGGCACGTCATGCAATGCCAGCGCAAGGGCCTTGATCACCATGTCATTGACCGACAGTTTGTAGGACGGCGCGCCATCAACTTCCGGCGCAGCACCGTTCAGCTGCGCGCGCAGCGCCAGCAGATCGTCAAGCTGGCAATCGACCGAAACATAGAAATGCGGAATGGTCTGTTTGGATTCCTGCAGTCGCTTGGCGATTGTCTTGCGCATTCCGTCATGTTTGACGAGTTCATACGAACCCTCTTCAAACAGGCCAAGCACCTGATCGTCACTCATGCCGGAAGGTGCCGAAGCTGCGGTCGCTGGTGCAGGTGCTGCTGCCGCAGTTGCACCACCTGTGGCAACTGCCGCCTCCACATCCCGTTTCACCACTCGGCCATGCGGACCGGAGCCGGTTATCTTTGCAATATCGAGCCCTGCTTCCTTGGCTAGGCGCCGGGCGAGCGGTGATGAAAATACACGTTCGCCAGTAGTCGCTGCTGGCGCCACAGGTGCCGGAGCCGGACTTGCAGCTGGCGGTGCTTCTGCCGGTGCCGGAGTCGGCGCGGCAGGCACGGGTGATTCTGCTGCTGCCGGCGCGGGCGCTGCTGCGCCATTTCCCCCGGCTTTGGCTGCTTCAGCAACATCTTCGCCATCTTCGGCTAACACCGCAATCAGTGCATTGACCTTCACGCCTTCCGTACCTTCGGGAACCACGATTTTCGCGACAGTTCCCTCGTCAACGGCTTCAACCTCCATCGTTGCCTTGTCGGTCTCGATCTCGGCAATGACATCGCCCGAAGATACTGAATCGCCTTCCTTGACCAGCCATTTTGCAAGGTTGCCCTCTTCCATGGTCGGTGACAGCGCCGGCATCGTGATGTTGATCGGCATTCATTCAACTCCCGTTTTCGTCAGCATACAGACCGTCATTTTCGACGATGCGTGCCGTGATGTGTATTTTCCCGTCATCAGCAGGTAACCGGGAGGCCAGCCTTGTAAACAATTTGGCTTCCGCGACCGCTTTGACTACAGCCTCCTCCGGCGTCAATGACCGGTTATTCAACAATTCAAGCGCCTCCAGCGAAATCTCAACGACGCTCTTTCGTGCATCAATTTGAACTGATCCAGAAAACTGGTCATATCGAACGGTTCTCAGATCAAGGCGTTCAATTGGCACGATATCTAATCCCGATAGGTTACAGCCTTGACCGCTTCCACAATTTCGGCCGCATTTGGCAATGCCAATTTCTCCAGATTTGCCGCATAGGGCATCGGCACATCCTTGCCGCAGATAGTGGTTACCGGAGCATCGAGATAATCAAATGCGCGCTGGGTAACCTGACTTGCGATATGATCGCCGACCGAATTTTGTGGGTAACCCTCTTCCACGGTTACGAGCCGGCCGGTTTTTCTGACGGAATTCAATACGGTGTCGTAATCCATCGGTCTGATGGTCCTGAGATCGATTAGTTCGACATCAATCCCCATGCCGACCAGTTCCTCGGTTGCGGCTATCGCGTAGGTCATGCCAATGCCGAAAGAGACGATTGTCACGTCATTGCCTGCGCGATGCATGCGGGCCTTGCCGATCGGAAGCGCGAAATCATCCAGTTTCGGCACATCAAATGTCTGACCGTACAGAATTTCGTTTTCCAGGAAGATGACCGGGTTTGGATCACGGATGGCCGCTTTTAAGAGACCTTTTGCGTCCGCTGCATTATACGGCACAACTACTTTCAGTCCCGGAACATGACTGTACCAGGATGCATAGCATTGCGAATGCTGTGCTGCCACGCGCGCTGCGGCGCCATTCGGACCGCGGAACACAATCGGCGCACCCATCTGCCCGCCGGACATATAAAGTGTCTTGGCCGCGGAGTTGATGATCTGATCCATCGCCTGCATCGCGAAATTGAACGTCATGAATTCCACGATTGGCTGCAGGCCGGCCATCGCTGCGCCAACACCGATGCCTGCAAAACCATGTTCGGTGATCGGAGTATCGACGACCCGCCGGGCACCGAACTCATCCAGAAGGCCCTGGGTAACCTTGTAGGCACCCTGATACTCGGCGACTTCCTCACCCATCACGAAGACATTGTCGTTCGTGCGCATTTCTTCGGCCATTGCGTCGCGCAATGCTTCACGCACCGTGGTCGGCACCATCTCGGTTCCAGCCGGGATGTCCGGGTCGGAAGCCACTTCCTGCTTGATCTCCGCCGGAGCCGCCTGTGATGGCGCGGGTGCCTCGGCAGGTGCTTCGGCTGCAGGTGCTGCAGCAGGAACTGCTGATGCCGTGCCGATATCAGCAGCGGTCTCGCCATCAGCCAGCAACACCGCAATCGGTGTATTGACCTTGACGCCCTCGGTGCCGGCTTCGATCAAGATCTTTCCGATCTTGCCTTCATCGACCGCCTCGACCTCCATTGTGGCCTTGTCGGTTTCGATCTCCGCAATCACGTCGCCTGACGCTAC
>JBCCEP010000305.1:0-5174 GCA_039030215.1 Pseudomonadota bacterium | reverse complement strand
GGGGATGCTGTGGCAGGTAAGTTTCTTCGGTTTCGAACTGGAGTTGATGCGGGTAGACCCGCTCAGCCGGATATTCGCACTGATCTTCTCTCTCGCGGCATTTCTGGGAAATCTCTACGCATGGCATGTTCGAGATACTGTCCAACAAGTTGCCGCACTACTCTATGTCGGCTCTGCAATAGGTGCCGTCCTGGCCGGCGATCTCCTCACCCTGTTTTTTTACTGGGAAGGTACTGCCATTGCGTCCGTATTCCTGATTTGGGCGCGCGGAACGGAAGGGGCATACTGGACCGGCATGCGGTATCTGATCATCCAGATCGGCTCCGGCGTGTTGTTAATGGCCGGTGCCGTAATCTGGTATCATGAAACCGGCTCATTAGCCTTTGAGCGCATGACATTGGGAACGTTGGCAACCTGGCTGATCTTCATATCATTCGGGATCAAATGTGCATTCCCGCTGCTGCATAACTGGCTGCAGGACAGCTACCCGGCGGCGACCGTCACAGGCACAGTAATCCTGTCGGCCTTCACTACGAAGCTGGCGGTTTATGCACTGGCGCGCGGCTTCGCCGGGACTGAAATCCTGGTCTATATCGGGGCAGTGATGACACTGTTCCCGATCTTTTACGCGGTAATCGAGAATGATCTGCGCCGGGTTCTGGCGTATAGCCTCAACAACCAGCTTGGCTTCATGGTGGTCGGCATCGGCATCGGCACCGAGCTGGCATTGAATGGCACGGCGGCACATGCCTTTGCTCATATCCTGTACAAGGCGCTACTGTTCATGAGCGTGGGCGCGGTTTTGCTCCGCACCGGCACGGCCAAGGGGTCCGAGCTGGGTGGGCTATACAAGACCATGCCGCTTACCATGATCTTCTGCGTTGTCGGCGCTGCGTCGATTTCGGCCTTCCCGCTCTTTTCCGGTTTCGTCACCAAGTCGATGATCCTGTCGGCCGCGGTCAAGGAGCACTACTATATAGTTTGGGCGATTCTGCTATTCGCCTCTGCCGGTGTGTTTCACCATTCAGGCATCAAGATTCCCTATTTTGCCTTCTTCGCCCACGATAGCGGTATGCGCCCCAAGGAGGCACCGACACATATGCTTCTGGCTATGGGAATAACCGCGTTTCTGTGTATTGCGATCGGGGTCTACCCAGCGCCGCTCTATGCGCTGCTGCCCTACGACGTAACTTATGACAGCTATACAACGACACATGTGATCACCCAGTTGCAGCTTCTGTTCTTCTCGGCACTAGCCTTTACCGTGCTCATGCGGACCGGGATTTACCCGCCCGAGTTGAAATCGGTTAATCTGGATTTCGACTGGACCTACCGCAAGGCCGCGCCAAGGGTGATAAAGGTCCTGGCTTCGTACGTGTCGCAGGTCAACAGCAGCGTCCTGACCTTTCTGAACAACAGGGTGAACAACACAATCAACCGGTTGCACCGTTCCTATGGGCCGGAAGGCCGTATGGCCAGCACGTGGCCGACAGGTGCAATGGTGCTTTCTATTGCCCTATTGCTCGGCGCTACCCTGCTGGTCAATTTTGCCGGATAGAACTATCAATTCCAGAACCAGGCAATGTTGAACGCCCGCAAATGTTGACCTATTTCTTTAAGATGTAGTCGGTGTTAGCCGCACCAGAAAACTGCCTAGTACAAAAGCGAGAGTTGCATGGTGAAGATCTCAAAAAGCGATGCCGAATGGCGGGATCAGCTTACGCCCGAACAATACAAGATTACCCGCAGGCACGGTACCGAACGCGCGGGGACCGGGCCCCATCTTGAGGAAAAACGGCCAGGTGATTTCTCCTGCGTTTGTTGCGGAAACCCTCTGTTTGAGACGTCTGCGAAGTTCGAATCCGGGACCGGTTGGCCAAGCTTCATCCAGCCTAAACGTGATGAAGCGGTGTCTGAACATACCGACAGATCGTTTTTCATGACACGCACCGAAGTGCGCTGTGCTGATTGCGATGCCCATCTTGGGCATGTGTTCCCAGATGGACCGCAACCTACCGGATTGCGCTATTGCATGAATGGCCATGCACTGACCTTCAAGGCGCATGACGGTGACGCAGACGCTGACTGACTCGATAACTTGCAATCGGAAATCAAGATGACATTTGACCTGACCGCGGGATCGGCCCCTATTGCCAAAAAGAACCCGATTCGCTCCATCCATCACGGGATTGAGAGATTTGATGACTATGCCTGGCTGAGAGCTGATAATTGGCAGGCTGTCATGCGGGATCCGTTACTGATCGACGAGGAAATTCGTAAGCATCTCGAGGCAGAAAATGCCTATCAAAAAGCACTGATGGCGGATACCGAAGCGCTGCAGGCGGTGCTGGTCGGCGAGATGCGAGGACGCATCAAGGAGGATGACAGCTCTGTACCAATGAAAGACGGGCCGTGGGCGTATGGCTCGAAATATGAGGAAGGTGGCGAGCACCCGAAATTCACCCGCCTGCCATATGGTGGCGGAGAGACAGAGATCCTGCTTGACGGCGACAAAGAAGCCGAAGGCAAGGAATATTTTCGAATTGGTGGCGCAGGGCATTCTCCTGACCACAAACTTCTCTCCTGGTCATTTGACGACAAGGGTTCGGAGATGTTCACCATCCATTTTCGTGACCTCTCATCGGGAGCCGATTTGGAAGACACCCTAACGGAGACTGTTGGTGGTGGTGTTTTCTCAAATGACACAAAACAATTCATCTACACCAAGGTTGACGAAAACCACCGACCTTCAAAACTGTACGCCCACACAATGGGCGAGAACGCCGATGACGACAGATTGATATTCGAAGAAAGCAATCCCGGTTTATTTCTATCTGCCGGAAAGACACAATCGGACGCATTTATCGTCATCAGCACTCATGATCATGAGAGCTCACAGGCCTACATTCTGCCGGCTGATGATATTGATCAGCCGCCACTGCTGGTCGCCGAGCGCGAAAAAGAGGTGCAATACTCAATCGATGAAGCCCATGGAACGCTTTACATCCTGACAAACCGGAATGGGGCAAAGGACTTCAAGATTGTCACTGCGCCAGCCAACTCCCCCTCCCCTGGAAACTGGCAGGATCTTGTTCCGCATCAAAGCGGCAGGTTGATTTTGGCGCATTCAGTCTACTGTCGACACCTGGTGTGGTTAGAGCGATCCGAAGGCCTGCCGAAAATCGTAATCCGCAGATTGTCGGATGGGGAGGAACATTCAATTGCGTTTGATGAGGAAGCCTATTCCCTGGGCCTTGCAGGCGCCATGGAATTCGATACGGATGTGATCCGTTTTACCTATTCATCGATGACCACTCCGCAGATGACGTTTGACTACAACATGGAGACAAGGGAACGCAAGCTGTTGAAAACACAGGAAGTTCCCAGTGGCCATGACCCGGAAAACTATGTCACCCGACGTGTTCAGGCACGAGCGGCTGACGGTGAGATGGTCCCAATTACCCTGCTCTACAGAAAGGACACCAAGCTCGATGGCAGTGCGCCCTGCCTGCTTTATGGGTATGGCAGTTACGGCATGACGATACCGGCGGGATTTAACTCGAACTGCCTGTCACTTGTGGATCGGGGATTTATCTACGCGATCAGCCATATCAGGGGCGGCAAAGACAAAGGGTTCGGTTGGTATGAAAGCGGAAAACGCGAATACAAGAAAAATACGTTCAGCGATTTCATTGCGTCAGCAGAATATCTGATCGAGAACGAATTCACGTCAAAAGGAAAAATTGTACCGCAGGGTGGCAGCGCCGGCGGCATGCTTATGGGTGCAATCGCCAATATGTCACCAGACTTGTTTGCCGGCATTATTGCCGAAGTGCCGTTTGTGGATGTTTTGAACACAATGCTCGATGATACCCTCCCGTTGACACCACCGGAGTGGCCCGAATGGGGCAACCCGATCGAGTCCAAGGCGGCTTACGAATATATCGCCTCATACTCTCCCTATGATCAGGTCACCGCACAGCATTACCCGCCAATCCTCGCCCTAGCCGGCTTGACCGATCCGCGGGTGACCTATTGGGAACCGGCAAAATGGGTCGCGCGATTAAGGGAATTCTCAGTCAGTGATGCTCCGATCATGTTGAAGACAAATATGGGAGCCGGTCATGGCGGAGCATCGGGACGATTTCAACGACTTGAGGAGATTGCCGTGAGCTACGCCTTTGCGATCAAGGCGGTTGGACTGTTGGGAAAGACCTGAGATCGGGAAGGTAATATCGGCAGAAACAACGTTCAGTTCTGTGCCAGCATAAACACCTGTTCGGATGCCGAAACGCCACGTAGAGCGTGGTTGCCGAGAGAGACCGAAGTGGAACTGCCAACCAGTTTCTGGCTGGTTGACTGGTCAAAAAGGATCGTTTTTTTCAGTTCCTTGCAAAGGTTTTCCAGGCGCGCAGCACGGTTCACCGTTGTACCATAGACAGTGAATGCCATTCTTTCTGTTGATCCGATACTTCCCGAGGCGACCGGACCGGAAGCAATTCCGATCCTGATATTGAAATCTGTTGTAGTGGAAGTACCTACAAGCTCGTTGGCGGCTTCAATCGCGGACTGTTCCGGTTGTTCAATGTCCAGCGGAATATTGAACGATGCGAGCAAGCCATCGCCGGTAAACGATATCACGACGCCTGAATGGCTTGCGATTACATCAGCGCAGTCCGCGAGGAAACGATTGAGATTGGTGATGACGTCAGCCGGCGGTTTCCCCGCCGCATAGGTGGAAAATCCTGCAATGTCCATGATCAGGATCGTTCCGTATTTCTCCCTGGGTGCCAGTGCCCCATCGTCGGCGACTATCTGCTCAGCAATCTCCTCGGGCACAAATCGTCCAAGTGTTTGCGTTACCTTCAATCTTGCATTCCGCTCCTGGCGCTGGATTTCTTCGGCCTCAATCTGGGCAAAGAATACCTTGCGTGCACGGTAGACGACGAGCGCAAGGATCAATGCGCCAACGAAGAGGAATCCAGTTTCCTCAATTCTGTTTCCGCGGCCAATAAAGTCGATGGAAAGAAAGATATTTTCATAATCGGCCCGTGTGGCTGCGGGGTTAATGTCTGCCCCGTAATACGTCTGCTCCATGTCGTAAACGACCCAGAGAAATGCCGTCCACCTGTAAACGACAGCGACCGCGCCGGTCCAGATTACCAATCGCCACG
>JBCCEP010000304.1:0-5246 GCA_039030215.1 Pseudomonadota bacterium | reverse complement strand
GGTGGCAAAGGGAAAGGTGACCTTGCGCATCTTCACCATGATGGCGCTTTCGGGCTTTTTGGCGATGGCGCTTGGTATGACCCTTGTTCTATTCGCGCTGTCTGGAGGTGATGTCGGCATAGTCTCTACGCTTTCGGCCACGTCTCCGGCGCTGGTTCTGCCGCTCATCTGGATTCATACCGGAGAGAGGCCGGCGGCCGGTGCCTGGCTAGGTGCATTGCTTGTGATCTTGGGATCCGGGCTGATATTCTCGAATTGAACTCGTCAGGTTTGGTTTTCCGCCTCCTCACGGAGCATCTCAAGCTCGAGCCATTCGGTTTCCTTGGCTTCTAATAATGCCTGCCGTTCGGTCAAAGCCTGTGTATAGGCATCAAACTTCTTGCGTTCCTTCGAAAACAGATCCGTATCTTCCAGTGCCTTTTGAAGCTTAGCGATTTCTGATTGGAGTTTTTCCATTTCGGCGGGCAGGGTTTCTAGTGTATGGCGATGTTTGAAGGATAGGCGTGGCTTGTCGGAAGCCCGTTCGCCGGACCTTGGCTCAGCAGGTTTTTGAGAAATCTGGGCTGGGCGTTTGTCTTTAGACGGTGAAACAGTGACCTTGCGTTGTGCCACCATGTCCGAATAGCCACCAGCATATTCGTGCCAGACACCGTGTTCTTCCGGATACAATATCAACGTGCAGATACGATCGAGGAAATCGCGGTCGTGGCTAACCAGAATGACGGTTCCTTCATAAGAGGCGATATATTCCTGGAGGACGTCCAGCGTCTCCAGGTCGAGGTCGTTTGTGGGTTCATCCAATACCAACAGGTTTGACGGCAGCCGCAGACCCATTGCCAGCATCAGACGACCGCGTTCACCACCGGAAAGCCTGGAGACTGCTGTTCCTGCCTGCTCAGGTGAGAAGAGATAATCCTTCATATAGCTGACGACATGCTTGCTGCCTGAGCCAAATTGCACTATGTCACCGCCGCCACCGGTCAACACTTCCTTCAGGCTGGCGTTGGGATCAAGCGCCTCGCGTTTCTGGTCGATCACCAATATTTCGAGATTTTTCCCCAGTTGTATCTTTCCTGAATCGCAAGGGATCTTGCCGGTCACAAGATTGACCAGTGTGGTTTTTCCAGATCCATTCGGACCTGCGATACCCAACCTGTCACCCCGTTTAATGATGGTGGAAAAATTGGAGACAACCTTCCGGTCTTCCCAGCTCTTGGAAACCTTTTCCAGCTTGGCCACCAGCTTTCCAGAAGTGGCAGTGTCGGTGTTGGTAATGGTCACGTCGCCGGCTGATTTTCTGGTCGAAGCGCGCTGTTTGCGTAACTCCGCCAGTTCGCCGACCCTGCGCATATTGCGTTTACGGCGACCCGAAACACCATGGGTGATCCAATGCTCTTCGCGGGCGATTTTTCGACCGAGCTTGTGATGTTCGGCTTCTTCGGTCTCGAGGATTTCGTCGCGCCAATCTTCAAACTCGGCAAAACTCTTGTCGAGTAAACGGGTTTTGCCGCGATCTATCCACACTGTTTTTTTCGAAAGGTTTGAGAGAAAGCGTCTGTCATGGCTGATCAGTACCAATGCGGACTTCATCCTTTGCAGTTCCGCCTCCAGCCATTCTATAGCAGGCAGGTCCAGATGGTTTGTCGGTTCATCCATCAGCAGGATTTCGGGACTAGGTGCCAGCACTCGCGCCAAGGCCGCTCGCCTTGCCTCTCCCCCGGAAACGCTTGTTGGGTCTTCCCCGCCGGACAGACCAAGCTGCGACAACATGTAATCTGCCCGATGCGGATCATCTCCTGGTGCGAGCCCTTCATGGACGTAATCCCGCAGGCTTTCAAATCCCGCCATATCAGGCTCTTGGGGAAGATATCTGATCGTGGTTCCCGGCTGAACAAATCGCTCGCCAGTGTCTGCCTTAATCATACCGGCGGCAATTTTCAGAAATGTCGATTTGCCTGAACCGTTGCGACCGACCAGTGCAATTCGGTCTCCGGGCGCGATGAAAACCGACGCTCCCTCGAGCAGGGGTTGGCCGCCGAAGGTCAGATGGATATTCTCCAGGAATAAAACAGGTGGAGACATGGTTCACACAGGGTAGATTTTTGTATCTTCTATGCCGCAATCGACTAATTTATCAATGTCCTGCGCTGTTGAGGCAAAAATCCATGACACAAATGTTGGATGTTACCGCGACATTGTGCCATTTTGAGCGTTGACGGCTGGACAATAGATGTAGGTATGCATAATAGGTCACAAATCTAATTTGTAATTGGAACAAATCTAATAAGGTTTCTTTCTGGAAGGAATCATAGACGTGAGTGCAACGAAATCTGCAGAACCGGTCGACGAAGAGCGTCGCGACTTTTTATACATAGCCACGGGCGCAATGGCTGCGGTCGGCACAGCAGCACTTGCATGGCCGTTTATCGACCAGATGAACCCGGATGCCTCTACAAGAGCACTGGCGTCAATCGATGTAGACATATCGTTAATTGAACCTGGCCAGGCGATCACGGTGAAGTGGCGCGGCAAGCCGGTATTTATCCGCAACCGTACCGATAAGGAAGTGGAAGAAGCCAGAGCTACCCCGCTTGAAGATCTCAAAGATCAAGGTGCCGAGAACGAAAATCTACCTGCCGGATCGCCTGCGACTGATGTAAATCGTTCTGCCGGTGAAGGTAAGGAAAACTGGATCGTAATGATCGGCTCCTGCACCCATCTGGGCTGTGTACCAGTTGGCGTTGCCGGTAACTTTGGCGGATGGTTCTGCCCGTGCCATGGGTCGCATTACGATACTGCCGGTCGTATCCGGCAAGGACCAGCTCCGCGCAATCTGGAGATTCCGGTCTACGAATTTACCTCAGACACGACGATCACGATCGGCTAACGGCCCGTTGGAGAATTCTACATGAGTGCAAGTCATTCAACCTATAATCCGCAAAATGGCTTCATGAAGTGGTTGGATGCACGACTTCCACTACCACGGCTGATCTATGACAGTTTCGTTGCCTACCCTGTGCCACGTAACCTCAACGGGTGGTACACATTTGGTGGTATCCTCTCGCTTATGCTGGTCTCCCAGATTCTGACCGGCGTCGTTCTGGCCATGCATTATGTGGCAAATTCCGCGATGGCTTTTCAGAGCGTCGAACACATCATGCGCGACGTGAACTATGGATGGCTGATGCGGCGCATGCATGCAAACGGCGCCTCAATGTTCTTTGTTGCCGTCTACATCCATATGTTCAGAGGCATGTATTACGGTTCCTACAAGAATCCCCGAGAAGTGCTGTGGATATTGGGCGTTATCATCTTCCTGCTGATGATGGCCACTGCGTTTATGGGCTACGTCCTGCCTTGGGGCCAGATGAGTTTCTGGGGAGCGACCGTGATTACCGGATTCTTCTCGGCGATTCCTTGGGTTGGAGACAGTATCCAGGCGCTGTTGCTGGGCGGTTTTGCAGTCGAAAACCCAACTTTGAACCGGTTCTATTCGTTGCATTATCTGCTGCCGTTCATGATTGCCGGCGTAGTGATCCTGCATGTCTGGGCGCTTCACGTTACCGGGCAGACCAATCCGACCGGGGTTGAGGTCAAGAATATCAAGAAGGAAACCGTTCCGTTTACGCCTTATGCGACGATAAAGGATGCGCTCGCCCTGATAATCTTCTTCATGGTTTTTGGATGGTTCGTGTTCTATCTGCCCGACTATTTGGGGCATGCGGACAATTACATTCCTGCCGATCCCCTGAAGACACCTACGCATATCGTTCCTGAGTGGTACTTCCTGCCTTTCTATGCGATCCTGCGGGCAATCACGTTCAACATCTCCATTCCGTTCACGGATGTGGTTCTGATCGATTCCAAGCTCGGCGGTGTTATTGCGATGTTTGCCTCGATTGCGATCCTGGCATTCCTGCCCTGGCTCGACACATCAAAAGTAAGGTCAGCAAATTACCGGCCGCTATACAGGCAGTTCTTCTGGATATTTGCAATTGTATGCATATTACTCGGTTGGCTTGGCTCGAAGCCGGCAGAAGGGATATATCCATTGCTGTCGTTGATCTTCACGATTTATTACTTCGCGCATTTCCTGGTCATATTGCCAGTGCTTGGATGGGTCGAAAAACCCAAGAAAATGCCTGCCAGCATTGCAGATGCTGTGTTGACTGAGGAAAAAACGGCACCCAGCAACGTTGCTGCGCAGCCCGCCGAATAATCGCATATTCAGGGAAACTAGGCATGATATTGAGATCCATTCTTAAAGCGGTTACAGGGCTGGCATTTGCAGTCGGACTTGCCGGAACTTCATTTGCCGCCGAGGAAGGTGAGACGCCCCATTATCCGCTAAAGCACCCAAGACATGTCCATTGGTCGTTTGCCGGTCCGTTCGGGCACTGGGATATTCCGCAATTACAACGTGGATTGCAGGTTTACCTGGAAGTGTGCGCAGCTTGCCACTCGCTTGAATATATTGCGTTCAGAAACCTGGGAGAAATTGGCTATTCGCCGGAAGAGGTAAAATCCTTTGCCGAGACCTATGAAATTGAAGATGGTCCAAATGCCGAAGGCGAAATGTTTTTGAGGCCCGGATTTCCTTCTGACAGATTTCCAAGCCCGTTTCCAAATCCAGAAGCAGCGGCGGCTGCAAATAATGGCGCTGCCCCGCCTGACTTCTCGCTATTGGCAAAGGCACGCGCGCCAACACGCGGATTTCCGACTTTCGTCTTTGATGTTTTCACCATGTATGCAGAAAACGGACCCGACTACATCTACTCTCTGTTGACTGGGTATGAAGATCCTCCGGCGGGCGTAGAGGTTCCAGAAGGTGCACATTACAACCCGTATTTCATCAATGGATCGGCGCTTGCCATGGCCAATCCGCTCAGTGACGGTATCGTGACCTATGAGGACGGTTCACCGGAAACCATTGATCAATATTCCAAGGATATCTCGGCATTCATGATGTGGGCTGCAGAACCGCATCTGGTCGAACGCAAGGCGATGGGTTTCAATGTCATGATATTCCTCGCAGTTTTCGCGATCCTACTGTATCTGACCAAGAAGAGAATTTGGGCGGAATTCAAGCGGAAAGAGCAGGAAGCCTGATAGCGCTCCTTTTCTCGTTTCCTATGCGTGATGAAATCGACATGAATTGAATTTGGGGCCTTGCAATGCAAGGCCCTTGCTGCTTTCTGGCGTCAATAAATCAGGGTGGAGGGCAACGAAGCATGGATACAAGCCTG
>JBCCEP010000303.1:0-5248 GCA_039030215.1 Pseudomonadota bacterium | reverse complement strand
GTATCCTTGGCGATTTCTACATCCAATTCGCCGTCATCATGCACTTTAATTACCTTGCCGACGATGCCGCCGCCGGTAACAATCGTATCATTGCGACGAATTGCAGCGAGCATTGCCTCGCGTTGCTTCATCTGCGTGCGTTGCGGTCGAATAATCAAAAAATACATGATCACGAAGATGAGGACAAAAGGCAGAATGCCCATGACCACATCGCTGCCGCCGCCGGACTGCGCATAAGCAGGAGTTACAAACATATATTTAGGCTCCTTGAATGTTTGTTCTGCGGTCGTAACCCACACGCTTTGCGTAGTGTCACGAAATTTCGCGGAATATAGCCGTTAGCTAGCCAAATGCAATCTGAAACACGGGCGAATTGACCGCCTGTGCCGATTGCTGGTATCGCATGCGGGAATTTGACA
The DNA here is from genome assembly GCA_039030215.1 of Pseudomonadota bacterium. Taxonomy (GTDB): domain Bacteria; phylum Pseudomonadota; class Alphaproteobacteria; order Rhizobiales; family Rhizobiaceae; genus BOKV01. The sequence continues at coordinate 4,829 of JBCCEP010000303.1, read as the reverse complement.
AACACACAACCATGGTCAGGCCGCGAACTCCGCAACTGCACCGCAAACCAGAATTTCCCCTTATCTAGTGATGGGAAAAGCAATTACATCCCTGGATATCGCTAACTCACTGAGAAAACCGTGAAAAATGACCCCTTGAACCAACTTAATGCCAAAATTGATCAGGTGATCGAGCTAATTGGGCGTGCTGTTCCCGACAGGGCACCGGAAAATGATCTGTCAAATGCAGAAGCGTTTGTCTGGCATTCCGAACAGTCCTGGCTGCAGCCGGTCGCCGAGGTCAATCGTGTTTCCATGCCACTCTTGAAAGGCATCGACCGGGTTCGCGATATCCTGCATGAAAACACCGAGCGATTCGCAAAGGGCGTTGGTGCCAATAATGCACTGTTATGGGGTGCGCGTGGCATGGGAAAATCATCGCTCGTAAAGGCGGTTCACAAGACGGTCAGCGATGACAATCCTGGCGTCAATCTGAAATTGGTCGAAGTCCATCGGGAAGACATCAACTCACTCCCGGTCCTGCTCAATCTACTGCGGAATCGCAAAGAGCGGTGTATCCTTTTTTGCGATGATCTTTCGTTTGACAGCGATGATACATCCTACAAGTCGCTCAAGGCCGCACTTGACGGTGGCATAGAAGGCCGGCCCGAAAATCTGGTGCTTTATGCCACCTCGAACCGGCGTCACCTCCTGCCGAGGGACATGATCGAAAACGAACGTTCAACAGCTATCAATCCGGCAGAGGCAGTCGAGGAGAAAGTCTCGCTTTCAGATCGTTTCGGGCTTTGGCTCGGATTTCACAAATGCAGCCAGGACGATTATCTGTCGATGATCGACGGCTATGTCGCGCATTTCAAACTGGATTATCCGGAAGAACAGTTGCAACGCGAAGCGCTTGAATGGGCAACAACGCGCGGCAGCAGATCTGGCCGTGTGGCCTGGCAATATATTCAGGATCTTGCCGGCCGGCTGGGCGTTTCGGTCAGGTAAGAAGTATCCGGAGGTGCAAAAAAGATTGCCCGCTCCGAGCCGAAGCGGGCAAGTCGTCAGATGGTCGTCTTTTTATTGATATGCCCTACCCGGCAATTCGTGTCCCCGCCGGGTTCAAACACTTCCAAGATATTTCAGCGGATCAACCGGCGCTGAGTCCTTGCGCAATTCGAAGTGGAGTTTCGGCACAGTGGCATCACCGGTTCTGCCTGACCTGGCGATGATTTCACCGCGTCGTACTTCGTCTCCGCGCTCAACTTCCAATGTCTTGTTGTTGGCGTAGGCCGAGACCCAACCATCGGTGTGGCGGATCAGGATCAGGTTGCCGTAACCTTCCAGCTCGTCGCCGGAATAGACGACAACACCGTTTTCCACTGCCTTGACCGCGGTCCCGACCGGTACGGATATGTCGATACCGTCATTGCGGCCAGTCGGTGTCTTGTCCTTGAAGTTGGAAATCACCCGACCTCTTGCCGGCCAGCGGAAGTCGCCGATACCGGTACGCGAGGGCGCGCTGGTGTCCTTGCTAGCCAGTTTCTTGGCATTCTGTGAGGAACTCCCCGGCTTTACATAGGGCTGCGGTCCGGATGACCTTGGATTTGTGCGATTGTCCGTGGCACCAGTCACTGTCCGGTCAACAGCAGGTGTTTGCGAATTGCCGGCATAAATTGGTGCCGTCCTCGATGGGACGACCAGCTTCTGGCCAATGCGGACACTGGTGCCTGAAAGCTGGTTTGCTGCGATCAGCGCGGAAACCGTGGTTCCGTTTTCCCTGGCGATCCTGGTCAGCGTGTCACCCGGCTGGACGATGTAGGAACCGGCATTGGCTTGATAACCATTTTCCATATAAGGGCCGGAATTTGATCTGTTTTGCGCTATCGTGTTCGGATTTCGGGTTGGTAGCGGTGCTCTTCCGGCTTCTGGTGCTATCAGGGAGCCGGTGGTCGCCCGGGCATTTCTTGTATTTATGTTATTATCCGGCGCTGAAATCGGCGCGCTACGCGAATACATATAGGTCGGGATGGTTATTTTCTGACCGGCCTGGACCTGGGACGCGTTCCTGACATTGCTTGCTTTCATTATTTCCTTTACCGGAACGCCATAACGCTTTGAAAGATTGTACAAAGTCTCGCCTTCACGAAGCGTGATTACCGTTCCTCCGGCTGCATCCCAACCGCCCTGATCACTGCCACCCGGCTTTCTGGTTTGAGCCTGGGAGGTATCCGGACCAGGAAGCTCGGACCGCTCGATGCTGGAGGTGGTGGTCGATGAAGAATATGGCGCCGAACCATAGCTGCCCGTAGCAGAAGGCGCATTATATGGCGAATAGGTGGAGTTTCCGGACACATATCCGCCCGTGTCCTGCGTATCGCTGACTGCACTTAGCGGTACCGGATGGGAACCGGAAGCCGAACTGACCGAATTGGTTGTCGAATTGTCGAGATATTCGGGATAGGGATTTGCCGAATAATTATCGTTCGTGTCCAGATCTGAAGTGCTGTTGTAAATGGAATTGTCGAACCGTGTGAAATCCGAACTACAACCCGCTCCGGCACCCGCTACTAACGCAACTAACGCTACCTGGCACGCCAAGCGAATGCGATTACTCAAAACTACAGTACGCATACTGATACCCGCATCATGAATTTGCATGATGCCATTAAGAACCGTTAATCTTACCGTTGGGTTAAGCTGAGCGAAATAATTGTAATTTTTTTCGGTTTAAAATCAGGCGTTTCAGACAGGATTCGGCGACTAAATTGCCTTTGAGACGCCGCTCATGATCGGCTGCATTCTGACTTCAAACAGGTCTTCCGTTTTGGCGCGAGATCCGGTTTTGGAAACCCGGCGCAACATCTGGCGCCCATCACTCGGTCCCACGGGAACGATTGCCAAGCCGCCCGAGGCGAGCTGGTCAGAGACGAAACCGGGCATTTTCTCGCATGCGCAATTTACGATGATCCTGTCGAAGGTCTGGTCCTCGGTACCGCCGCTGCCATCTGCAAGCTGGACCTGAACATTTTCAATTCCAAGTCCCGACAGACGTTGCTGCGCCTTGTCGACCAATGTCCTGTAGCGTTCAAGGCTGATTACCCGATCTGCCATGTGGCCCAAAAGGGCTGCCTGGTAACCCGACCCGGTGCCGATCTCGAGCACGCGATGGTTCTTTTGCACGTCAAACTCCATCAGCTGACGTGCCACCTGGTCGGCGGAAACCATTATCTGCCCGCATTCAATCGGCAATTGGCCCTGGCCATAGGATTCTTCGAGATGCATTATCGGAACGAAGTTCTGGCGAGGTATAGCTTCGAAAGCGGCCATCAGCGGATGCGGCAACCCCATTGCGCGCAAGCGCAGCATCAGGCCGGCAATTGCTTCACGACGATCTTTCATCCAAATCCCCGCCCAGATTAACGCCCATCCGGGTTAGTCTCCGTCAAGTTTCCGTTCAAATGCCTGGTTCAGGTCATTTCGAAAATTCTCATGCGTGAGGTCCAGCTTGAGCGGCGTGACCGAAATTCGGTTGTCTCTCAATGCCGCGATATCGGAACCTTTACGTTGAGCGGGCACATTGCGCCCAAACCGCAGCCAATAATATGGATATCCGCGCCCATCATGGCGCTCCTCCATAAACAGGCCGTGGGTATAGGCGCCCTGCCCGGTTATTTCGGTACCAGTAACCTCATCTGGTAAACAATTGGGAAAATTGACGTTGATCAGCGTCTTTTCGGGAAAATCCGTCTGTAAAATGCGCCTGATTATGCCCGGGGCATGGATCGTGGACGTTTCCCAGTTCAACTGACGCGCACCATTGGCAAATTCATAGGCCTGGGACAGAGCGATGGAAGGAATACCCAGCAACGTGCCTTCCATCGCGCCGGCAACGGTGCCGGAATAGGTCACGTCATCAGCGACATTCTGGCCTGCATTGACTCCGGATAATACGAGATCGGGTGGCGTTTCCATTAGCTCTCGTACGCCCATTATTACGCAATCCGTCGGCGTGCCCTTTAGGGCGTAATGGCGATCGGCAATTTGCCGCAAGCGTAGCGGCTCGTTGAGAGTCATGGAATGGGCAAGCCCGCTCTGATCAGTCTCCGGCGCCACCACCCAGACCTCATCGCTCAGTCTTGAAGCGATCTCGATCAGGATTTGCAGCCCTGGCGCATGTACCCCGTCATCATTTGTCAATAGGATTCGCATCAGCCTGCAGGCTCCAACCGTTTCAATCCGCCCATATAGCCGGATATTGCGTCCGGTATTGTGACAGAGCCGTCTTCATTCTGGTAGTTTTCCAATATTGCAATCAGGGCGCGCCCGACCGCGACCCCTGAACCATTGAGCGTATGCACATGGGCAATCGACTTGCCGTCATCCAAACGATAACGCGCATTCATGCGCCGCGCCTGGAAATCACCGCATACCGAACAGCTTGAAATCTCCCGATAGGCTTTCTGCCCCGGAAGCCAAACCTCGATATCGTAGGTCTTTTGCGCTCCGAAACCCATGTCACCGGTGGACAGCACCATTACCCGGTAGTGGATATCCAGTTTCTTCAGAACCGCCTCGGCGCAGCTCAGCATCCGCTCATGCTCTTGAAGCGAGGTTTCCGGCGTGGTCACGGAGACCAGCTCGACCTTGTTGAACTGATGTTGTCGCAGCATGCCCCGTGTATCGCGACCGGCGGAACCTGCTTCAGATCGAAAACAAGGTGTGAGCGCGGTAAACCGCATCGGTAACTTGTCGTGATCAACAATCTCGCCAGCAACCATGTTCGTCAACGGAACCTCGGCAGTTGGGATCAGCCAGCGTTGATCGGTTGTCAGGAACAAATCCTC
>JBCCEP010000302.1:0-5251 GCA_039030215.1 Pseudomonadota bacterium | reverse complement strand
GGTCTGATGCAAAAAGTACCAACCGGAGACTATTCGGAATTGGTTCAAAGCAGCTCTGCGCTGCGCGACTGGCTGGAAATGATTATCCGCTACGGCTTTGGAAAAATCGAAAATGGGCCTGTGGAAGACGGATCCCTTTTTCGGATCGTGGATCTATTCGGATATGTCAGAGAAACCAACTACGGCCGTCACTTCGAGGTGCGTACCGAGGTAAATCCAACAAATCTTGCCTATACAGGGCTTGGCCTACAGGCCCATACAGACAATCCCTATCGTGACCCCGTACCGACGATCCAGGTGCTTTATTGCCTGGAAAGCTCGGCGAAAGGCGGTGAAAACATGGTGGTGGATGGCTTTGCTGCCGTAAATTGGCTTCGTGATGAAAATCAGGAGTATTTTGATGCCCTCGCTGACCACTGTGCATCATTTGAATATGCCGGCGAAGCTGGTGTCTGCCTTTCATCACGCAAGCCGATTATTGAACTGGCTCCGGACGGCGAATTGACAGGAATTCGGTTCAACAATCTTTCGATGTCGGCCGTTACCGATGTTCCATTCGATAAGATGTCAACCTATTACGAGGCATATAGAAGGTTGGGTGAAATCATCGATGACGAGGCCATGGAGGTCACATTCAGGTTGAACCCAGGCGAGGCATTTTTGGTTGATAACAGACGTGTACTCCACGCGCGTAAGGGATATTCGGGTCAAGGCACCAGATGGCTTCAAGGTTGCTACGCCGACATGGACAGCCTGCGCTCGAAATTTGATGCCATGCAAAATCAAATCAGCCGATGAGCATTGAGATGACGAACAAAAATCAAGCGCTGACAAAGGATACGATCGTTGAGTTTCTTGGTTCGATCTTTGATCGCCGAGGTAGTGAGGAGTATTTGGGCGAACCGGTCACCATGGGTCAGCATATGTTGCAGGGAGCAACCATTGCTGAACAAAACTCCCAGACCGAAGAAATCATTGTCGCCGCCTTGCTGCATGACATCGGCCATTTTACCAGTGAGTTTGGCACCTTCACCATGGACGATGTTGAAGATCGTCTTCATGAGCATGCGGGCGCAGAAGTCCTGGATCAATTTTTTCCAACCGTCATAACCGATTGCGTGCGTCATCATGTGGCTGCAAAGCGGTACCTTTGCGCAACCAGGCCAGAATATTTCAACCGATTATCCGAGGCTTCGGTCCACTCTCTCAATCTCCAGGGAGGACCTATGGACGACAGCGAAGTCCGGGAGTTTGAAGAAATGCCGAACTTCAAACAGATCATAGCAGTGCGTTATCTGGACGATGCCGGTAAAATTCCCGATATGCAGACACCGGATTTCTGGCATTTCGCCCCGATGGTTCAGCGCATGGTTGATCGCCATTGTGAGGAAGGCCCAACACAGCCGTAACCCGGTTTGTACTTCGAGATTGAAACTCTACAGAAGCTGCAGATATCGAACGCGATTTAGGATTTTGGCACTGACCGCATATTCACCAACGGTCTACTCGATGGGATAACCGGTCATTTCGAGATAGCCGCGTCCCCCATGACTTCCCTCGATTTTTACCGGACCTTCCCAATAAGGAAAGCTCACCGGCATCCAGGATTGTGGATTAACTGCAGAAATCTGGACATCGATCGATTTTTCTGGAACTTCAACACGCCAGCTCGTCGGTACACTGCGGCCTTTGACCTTGGTTTCCATCAACGGTGTCAGGGTCAACTTGCCATCGGACAGCGGGAAAGGCGTTCCATCCGATTGAATCCAGGTTGCCGAGGTGAAATGCTCGGCCTGCCGATCACGCAGACGGAACCCCATAAGTTTCTCACCCGTATCGAAATGCAATGACACCCAGTCCCAGCCGGTCTGTGTTTCCGACAAGGGTTGCGACGACCATTCACGATCCAGCCAAGCCTGGCCTGTTACAGAAACCTCACCATCCGGCAGCGTCAATGTGCCGGTCACCTCAAGGAACGGCAGAGAATAATAGTAACTCGCCTGCCCGGCAGCCGATTTGACCGAGTAACCCTGATCACCCTGCAAAACCAGCGGGCCCGTTGCCTTTAAACTCAGGCTATAACCGAAATTGCTGCCTGTTGCGGTCACTGACAAGTTGTCAAACGCATCATCCGCAGGACCAACGCTCTTTAGCGACCAGTCGTCGATAAACGCCGCAAACGGTTGAATACTAACACCTGCCTGGCCAATGCCACCGCGCGCCAATCGCTCTGCATGGAAGTGATCGTCGGGCGTGGTCAACCCGGCATGGCCCATCCAGAGCTGCGGGCTCTGCCACCCCTCGCCTTCCTCGGGAGCGAGTGCGGAGCGGAAAAGCGTCCATTGAATTCCATAATCGCGGCCATCATCTCCGGTCAGGTTGGCGGTCAGATACCACCATTCGATCCGGTAAGGCGGATGGGCGCCATGGTCTTGGGGGAATTCAAACTCATAATCGGGTATTGGAATTGCAAAGCCTTCTGCCTCGGTACCCAGCCCAGCAAAACCCTGCGCATGTACCGTCGAGCTGAAGGCCAGCAGCAAGGCAAGACCGGGTAGCATGTTAGCGTTCATCGGCAAAAACCTTCAGGAAATTTGCAGGTCCGGTTCTGGCGAGATGCCGCGCCGGGAGTATCGCGGCAACCAGCGCTGCGGCAAGCGCCAGGAGCAAGAGCACGAGCCATTGGGTCGGAAATACATGCATTGGCAGGCGCCAACCAAACGCCTCGACATTGACAACCGCCAGAAGCGACCAGGCGAGTGCCAGCCCTACCGGAACGGCAAAGACGAAAGTCAGCGCGGCGAGTGCGAGGCTTCGTATCACTTCAAGGCGCACCAGCCGTTTCCGTGTCATACCGAGTGCCCAAACAGGCGCCAATTGAGGTAAACGCAGTCCTGCCAGTGTCAGCAATGCCGTCAACATCGCAAAACCGGCGACCGATAGCGTCAAAACATTCAATGCTGCCGTGACAGTGAAGGTCCGCTCAAAAACCCGGAGTGAGAAACGTTTGATGGTGGCTTGGTCAACTATTCTGACCGCATCTGGCCCAAACTCCGCTCGCAGTGCAGTTGCCAGTGCGTCTGGCTCGTCGGTACGTAATCCGAAATTGAGCCGCGGCCGATCAGGATAGCGTGATTCAAGCAGATCAAGCGACACCATCGCCTGGCCTTTTGGATTGCCATAATCCGAATAAATCCCGGCGATAGGCAAGGTCCATCCAGGCGCAAGGTTGACAGGATCGCCAACCGCCAGGTCCTCGCGATAGGCAAGCTGCTCATTGATTAGCGCGGAGTTCCCGGCGGCAATATCATCCCACACTCCCTGCCTTGCGGAGAGAATTGGCCATTGTTCGCGATAGGTCTCATGATCTACGACGCCATAGACTTTTCCTGCGGCGCCCTCAAGCTCGCTGTCGACGGAAATGATCGGCAGAGCGGCTTCGGCCCGGCCCTGCAACCAGGTTTCAAGCCTTTCGCTCTCGGCGGCATTTGAAACCGTTAGGTATAATTCGGATGCCAGGCGCTGATCGAGCCAGCCCGTGAACGTAAGGCGAAACGAGCCAACCATGGTAGACACCCCGATATTGGCTGCAAGCGCAAGCAAGAGCGCCATCAAGGCCAAGGAAAGGCCCGGCAATTGCTGGCGTGTATCTGCCCAAAACCACTGGCTTTCTGCATTTTGAGATGATGAAGCGCCGATGGCCAGCACGGTCGCAAGAGCAGTCGGCAGCAAGAGTGCGGCACCCAACAACAAACCGGCCAAAAGCGCAAAGCCGGCCAAGAGACCGTTGAATAGCCAGCTGGAAGCGATTCCTGCCGCAATAAGCATGGCGCCAGCCATGGCCTGCCGCCTTAGAGAGACAGCAGAAACGGTTGCCCAGGCACGCGACTGTGCGCTGGCCAGGAGCGGCATGGATTGCACACGCCAAAGTCCCTGACCGGCGGCAACCAACGCTCCGAGAATGGCGAATGCCAGCGCTGCCAAAGCCCAGGCGGGGCTGAATGAGAGGACGCCCGGAACACGCGCACCATAAAGGCCATCGAGCGTGGAAGCGACATCTGGCAGCAATGCACCCGCAATCGCATACCCAATCGCGATGCCGATTGCACCTGCCAGCATTGCCAGGACAAGCAGTTCAATCACCAGCAGCAACATCAAGTCGCGTGCCGGCAGGCCTAGCGCCCTTAATGTACGAAACGTGCCCCGGCGCTGCTCAAAGGCAAGGCCGATTGCCCCATGGACAATGAACAAACCGACAACAAAGGATAGCATGCCAAAAGCAGTCAGATTGAGATGAAAACTATTGGTCAGCCGGGCAAGATCCGCCTGCTGCTCCGCAGATTTCAAAATCAGGTCTGGCGCAACATCGGAGAGTGCTGTCTGCGTTAATGGCTGCTCTGGCAAGACCATCAGAAAGCTTATTTCTCCCTGTCGATCCAGCAGCCGTTCAGCGGTTCCAATGTCTGTGACAACCTGGCCCGGCGGCACAAGATCGCTGGCTTGCAATGGCGGAAGGTTGTTTCTGCTATCCAGCTGGGCAATGGTTTCCGGCGCCGCGAACCCAAGACCAGGTGCCGAAATCATGTCGAGCGGGTTAACATCCTCTCCACCAGCCGGCGTAACCGGGAGCGAACCCGCCGGTGCAGTCAACATTTCAAGTCCAACAATCTGCAGGCGTGTGTCACCGGAAACAAACCGGTCCTGCAAAACGGGCGAAACCAACCAGCCGGCACGCCTAAGCGAGATGAAGGTCTCAAGCGTAATTGGACCGGATGGATCTGTAAGGGTTTTGAACCTGTCCGTACCGAGCACGGTTGCGGCGCGGTCATAACTGGAGCGTGCTTCGACATTGATCGCTTGAACCGCCGACCAGAGTGCCGTTGCCAATGCAATACCGATAAGAAGAGTAGCCAGCTGGCCAGGTCGACGCCGCCAATGGGCGAGCAACGCCAATAGTGCGACACGTCTCATGCCAGGCGCCCTCCGCTCAAATGCTGACAGCGCGAAAGTCGTCCAGCCAAAAGCGTTGAATGGGTTACCATCAATAAGCCGGCATTTGTTTCAGATACCAGATCCAGCAACAGACCCATGACCGCCTCGGCACTCGCTTCATCAAGATTGCCGGTTGGTTCATCTACCATCAGAACGCGCGGACGGACCGCAAGAGCCCGGCCAATCGCCACGCGCTGTTGCTGGCCACCTGACAATTGCTCGGGATAGCGGGAAAGCAATTCAGTCAGGCCCAGGCGTT
>JBCCEP010000301.1:0-5311 GCA_039030215.1 Pseudomonadota bacterium | reverse complement strand
TTGTCGTCGACGAATATTTGCCCGACCGGCTGCTGGGTCATGACGTTGGATGCAATTACAGAGCCTTCCGTTCCGTGCACTTCAAAGCCGGTTCCGGCATGTACATGGGTGAAGCTGTCATGCACCTGGACCATGATGCCTGACGGCATTGTCCAGATTGACATCACGCTGTCTTCGACGCCCTCGCCCAATCCGGAAGTTCCTGCCTTTGCAGCAACACTCACCGGATCCTCGGCCAGATGGAAACGAACAGTGTCGGCGTCATGCACTGTTATATCCGGAATGACGCCGCCGCCGGCCTTGGGGTTATTGATCCGCCAACCCTGAAGATGTGGTGGTAGATACACAGCATGAAACACTCGAACGCTCAAAATTTCGCCGAGGCGTCCGGACTGGATCAGCTCGCGAATGGCAATATGGGAACCCGCGCAACGAAGGTGATGGTTCGTGGCAAAGATCACACCCTTTTTCTTTGCAGCTTGCACCATGGTCACCGCATCACCCACCGACATCGCCAATGGTTTTTCACAAAGCACATGCTTGCCGGCATCGATTGCGGCCATTGCCTGCGGGAAGTGTTTTTCATTGGTCGTCGAGATATAGACAGCCGAAATATCCGGGTCGCCCAGGATCTGGTCGATCTCGGACGTACTTTCCGGGATTGAGTGTTTCGCCGCATATTCGCGCCCGCGCTTGGCGCTGGAACTCAGGACCGATTTGATGCTGTTGCCCTCCTGCGAGCAGATTGCATCAATTACATGTTCAGACGCGATCGTGCTGGCGCCGATTAATCCCCAGTGCATGCTTCCTCCCGATAGATTGGATCGTTCCAAGATAGGATTGAAAAATTTTTATTGGAACGATCCAAACATGTCAAGTCTCCGCAAGGTTAGACGTAAAATAAAGATTTTCTTACATTATCTTCAATAAAATATTCCTTTTCGTTACTTTATCTCCAAGATATAATTCAACAAACTCCGATATACCCGGACAATTAGATGAATTCCCGATCAGATACATTGCAGGTTAAGGTGAACCGAGGTTCCCAGGCGGATCGATATTTCGAAACCTTCGACGTGCCTGCTTACGATAACCAGACCGTGTTGGATGTGGTGTCCTGGATTCAGCAGCATGTCGACCCGACATTGAGTTATCGTTTTTCCTGTCGGGTTGGTATGTGTGGTAGTTGCGCAATGATGGTCAATGGCGAGCCACGTTGGACCTGCCGTACCCACGTAAACCGAGTGGTCAAGGCAGACCGCCTCACAATCGAACCGCTTCGTAACCTTCCGGTCATAAAGGATCTGGCCGCTGACATGGATCCGTTTTTCGACAAATGGGTCGCCGCAGGCGGCCTGCATCATCCCTCCAGTACGCGTGCGGAGCCGATCGAGAAGGTTGATCCCGCCGATGAAGCACGAATAACGGCCGATGCTTCGATTGAATGTATCAACTGCGCAGTCTGCTATGCGGCCTGTGACACGGTTGCCGGAAATCCAGACTATTTGGGCCCTGCGGCGCTGCAGCGGGCCTGGACCCTCTATAACGACGTAAAGGATGCCGACAAATCTGCTATACTGGATCAGATTTCAGGTAACGGTGGTTGCCATACCTGCCACTCAATGGGCAGCTGTACTCACTACTGTCCAAACGAACTTGATCCGATGTCGGCGATTGCCGGCCTGAAGCGGGCAGCCGCCAGATCGTTTTTCAAGCGGGGCGACTGATGTTGAATCTCAAGCTCTACATGCTGCAACGAGTTTCAGCGCTGATCATGCTGCCGCTGGTGCTGGGCCATATTGCCGTGATGATTTATGCAGCCCAGGGCGGTCTGAGCGCTGCCGAGATATTGGGGCGCACGAAAGGTTCATTCTTCTGGTTTTTATTTTACGGAACATTTGTATTTGCCGTTTCGATCCATGCTGCGATCGGTCTGCGGGTTATTCTTTATGAATGGATGGGTATCAGGGACTTGAAGCTGGAAATCCTTTCCTGGGGTATTTGCCTAGGTCTGTTTCTACTGGGAGCACGTGCCGTTTTGGCCGTGACATGGTTATGATACGGCCGGCGCGAGCCCATCCACTTTGGCTGGCCTACATCCTTCATCGGGTGTCGGGGATCGCCCTGGCACTTTTCCTGCCGCTGCATTTTTGGGTATTGTCTTTGGCATTGACCAATCCTGCGCGGCTTGATGAACTTCTCGCATTTGCAGAGATGCCAATCGTCAAACTGGCCGAGATCGGTTTGATCTTCCTCCTGGCGGTCCATGCCTTTGGTGGGATACGCCTGATGGCGATGGAGTGGTTGCCATGGTCGGCACCACAAAAGACACTGGCAGCCGGCGCGGTCGGAGTTGCGTTCTTTGTTTCCGGCGCCTTCTTCTTGCAGGTGATCTGAAATGATGACACCCAGGGATATAGAGTGGCACGACACCGACATCCTGATTTTGGGTACAGGTGGCGCAGGACTATTCGCGGCACTTCATGCGCAGCAGGCAGCACCGGAAGGCACCAAAATTTCCATTGCGGTGAAGGGCCTTGTCGGGAAATCCGGCTGCACGCGAATGGTGCAGGGTGGCTACAACGTTGCTTTGGGCGGCGGCGATACGGTCGAACGGCATTTCATGGATACGATTGAAGGCGGCAAATGGCTGCCAAATCAGGACATGGCTTGGCGCCTTTGTGAGCAGGCAGTTGTGCGCATTCGAGAGCTTGAAAACGAGATCGGTTGCTTCTTTGATCGTAACCCCGACGGCACATTGCATCAGAAGGCTTTTGCCGGACAGACCGCTGACCGCACGGTTCACAAGGGCGACCTTACCGGGATCGAGATTATCAGCCGGCTGATGGAGCAGGTGCTTGCCCAGCCGGTCGAAAAACTGCAGGAGCATCGCGCCGTTGGGTTGATACCGGATAAGGAGGGTTCGGCCTTGTCCGGTGTCCTGATGATCGACATGCGAACCGGCAAGTTCAAGCTGGTGCGCGCGAAAGCGGTTCTGATGGCAACCGGCGGTGGGCCGACTATGTACAAGTATCACACCCCGTCTGGCGACAAGACCATGGATGGTCTTGCCATGGCATTACGTGCCGGTCTGCCGCTGCGGGACATGGAAATGGTGCAGTTCCACCCAACCGGTCTATTGGCGGGCGAACATACCCGCATGACCGGCACCGTGCTCGAGGAAGGGCTGCGCGGTGCGGGTGGTCAATTGCTCAACCATGCCGGAGCGCGCTTCATGTTCGACTATGACGAGAAGGGAGAACGCGCAACGCGGGACATTGTCAGTCGCGGCATTTACGCCCAAATGCGCAAGAACAACGATCCGACCCAGGAAGGTGTCTTTATTTCAATGGCCCATCTTGGCCCTGAAAATGTTCGCAAAAAATTCAAGGGAATGGTCAAACGCTGCGAGGATTGCGGTTTTGATCTGGCGGCAGGCAAGGTCGAAGTGGTGCCAACCGCACATTATTTCATGGGCGGCGTCGTGGTTGATACTGACACCAGAACCGCACTTGAAGGTCTGTATGTCGCCGGTGAGGATGCAGGCGGCGCGCACGGTTCCAACAGGCTGGGCGGCAATGGCGTTGCAAATTCCACGGTCTATGGTGGCATCGCCGGCGACACCATGGCAGCCGACATCAGCGGCGTTTCGGCTTTGCGCGATCCCGATGAAGACATTCTGGCTTCGGAGGTGGAACGCGCCATCCATCCATTGCATCAGACACCGGACCTTGTTCTGCCATTGCGCAAGAAACTGCAGGACGTGATGTGGGACGATGTCGGCGTCATACGTACCGCTGTCAGCATGAATCATGGACTGGAAAAAGTCGCTCAAATTTCCGACGAACTGATGGAAATCGGAGTGGCGTCCGACAATCTGGCATTTAACCTGACCTGGCATGACTGGCTCAACATGCGTTCTCTTTGCGATATCTCCGAAGTCATCGCAAAAGCTGGACTTGCGCGTGAAAATTCGCGAGGCGCGCACTACCGCGAAGACTTTACCGAAACCGGGAAAATGGAAGACAGCTATTTTACCGTTGCAAAAATCGAAAATGGGGAAGTTGCAGTAAGCCGCGAAGACGTACAGTTTACAGTCGTCAAACCCGGTGAAACCATTTTGCCGGAAGGCGAACCCGAGACATTGGTGGCAGCACAATGATTCCGATAGACCTCATACAGGAAACCGCTGAAATCCTGATGGACAAGGCAGCAATCGAGATCCCGCAGGATTATCTCGATGGCCTCAAGGCTGCTGCCGAGACCGAAGATGGCGATTTGTCAGCCTTCGTGCTTCAGGCAATGCTCGAAAACTACGAGGCTGCCAAAGAGGACCGGCGCGCCATGTGTGGCGATACCGGCGTTCCACGCTGGTATGTCAAAATGGGTAATGAAACGCAGATCGAAGGCGGCCCAATTGCCCTGGAGGCGGCATTGCGCCGCGCAACTGCAAATGCGACCAACGGCGTTCCCTTGCGGCCCAACCGGGTTCATCCGCTCTGGCGAACAGACCACGACAACAATGTCGGCATTGGAGCACCGGAAATCGAATATGGTTATGAACCCGGTGGCGAGTGGATCGATCTGATTACCGTCCACAAGGGCGGCTTGTTCGGCACCGACTACCGCATGCTGTTTCCCTCCGATGGTATTGAAGGCATCAAGCGGTTCTATCTCGATAGCCTGATGGCGTTTGGGAAGCGCGGCCTTGCCTGCCAGCCGGCAATCATCGGGATTGGCCTGGGCGGCTCCAAGGATACCTGCATGGTGCTTGGCAAACGGGCCTCCGTCTTGCGGGTTGTGGGAAGCCGCAATTCAGACCCGAAAATTGCCGAGCTTGAGGATGAATTTAAACAGCTGGGTAATTCAATCGGCATGGGCGCGATGGGTTTTGTCGGCAAGAACATGGTGATCGATTGTAATATCGAGGTTGGCTATTGCCATACCGGCGGCATGCAGATGTCGGTCCATGCCTTTTGCCTGTCCTCCCGCCGGGCGGTCGCTCGTATCTATCCCGACGGCAGGGTGGAACACCGCACCGATCCGGACTGGTTCACCGACTATCAGCGCCGCGACACGGTTGAATGGGATGTGGCAATGGAGGCAGCCCAATGAAACCACGTCAACTCCGCCTGTCAACAACGCCGACTGCCGAAGATCTTGAAGAATTGCGCCTCGGCGACATCGTCTATCTCGATGGTCTGCTCTACACCGCCCGCGAGGGCGTCTATATGCGAGCGCTTGAGGACAAGGCCAATATCCCGCTCGAACTTCCTTCCAGAAGCGCGGCCAATTTTCATTGTTCACCTGC
>JBCCEP010000300.1:0-5326 GCA_039030215.1 Pseudomonadota bacterium | reverse complement strand
GCAAGGGACACGGTTCAGAGCTCTTAAAGCTTGCAGAGATTATCGCCATCTCCGAAAATCTGATTGGGCTTTCGCTGATTGTGGCCGACGGCAACAAAGGCGCGCACAAATTGTATGAAAAATTCGGATTTACCGAGAAATCCCGACGCCCGATTATTCGTGAAAATTGGGCAACCGACAGCCGGGAATGGATACTAATGACGAAGTCAATTTCTTCAAGATATTAATCGAAATGGATTTGGATTATGCAGTTAAGAACCCTTGATGATCTCGACCTTTCAGGCAAACGCGTTTTGGTCCGCGTAGACCTGAACGTTCCCATGGAAAATGGCAGGATCACCGACACAACACGCATCAAGAGAATTTTGCCGACAATTACGGAACTATCTGACAAGGGTGCACAGGTAATCCTGCTTGCCCATTTCGGCCGGCCGAAGGGAAAAGCTGTACCGAACATGTCCCTGGCACCTGTTGTTTCGACACTGGCAATCATGCTTGACCGCCCGGTCGCCTTCGGTACCGATTGTGTCGGTCCAATGGCCGAAGCCGCCGTTTCGGCGCTGAGCGACAGCGAGATTGTTCTGCTCGAAAACACAAGGTTCCATCCAGGCGAAGAATCCAACGACAAGGAATTTGCAAAGGCGCTTGCCGCAAATGGCGATATCTTCGTCAATGACGCATTTTCGGCAGCCCATCGTGCGCATGCCTCGACAGAAGGGCTGGCACACCTGCTGCCATCCTGCGCCGGCCGTACCATGCAGGCTGAACTGGAAGCGCTGGAAGCTGGATTGGGAAGCCCCGACCGTCCCGTCATTGCGATCGTCGGCGGCGCCAAAGTCTCGACAAAACTCGATCTCTTGCACAATCTCGTCCGCAAGGTGGATGCCCTCGTGATCGGAGGGGGGATGGCAAACACCTTTCTTGCCGCCCAGGGTGTCGATGTCGGAAAATCGCTTTGCGAACACGATCTGGCCGACACCGCACGGAAAATCGCAGCAGAAGCCGATTCCGCCGGATGTGAAATCCTGCTTCCTTCCGACGGTGTGGTCGCAACCGAGTTCAAGGCAAATGCAGAACATCAAACCGTGCCGGTTGTAGAAATTCCTCCAGACGCAATGATGCTGGACGTTGGACCCGACACGATTCGCCGCGTCGAGGACTGGATCAAGAAGGCAAGAACCCTGGTCTGGAACGGACCATTCGGAGCGTTTGAAGTCGAGCCGTTCGATCATGCGACGGTAACCGTCGCCAAATTTGCGGCTATGCAGACAAACGCCGGAAATCTGGTTTCTGTTGCCGGTGGCGGCGACACGGTGGCAGCCTTAAACCATGCCGGCGTGGTCAATGATTTCACCTATGTCTCGACAGCCGGCGGCGCCTTTCTTGAATGGATGGAAGGCAAGGTCCTGCCCGGCGTCGCGGTGTTGCAGTCGAAATAATCAAACAATCCAAGTCGGCGATATCAAGCCTTGGATATGTCTGATCCCGAATTCACCGGAAGACTTTCGATCGCCCGCAAACCAATCCGCTGCTTCCATTTGATCTGATCGGGCCTGCATGCGAGCTCGAGATTTGGCCATTGAGTGAACAATGCACGCAGCGCTGACTTTGCTTCAAGCCTGGCCAATTGATGGCCGAGGCAGAAATGAATTCCGGCCCCAAACGAAATGTGCCGGTTGGCCCGGCGCGCCATGTCCAGTTCATTTGGCGCTTCAAACGTCGCCTCATCCAGATTGGCACCGACCAGCATGGCCATTACCATGTCCCCGCGCCTTAACTGAACGTCACCCAGCTTTATGTCGCGCACCGCAAAACGTGGTTTGGAAAATTGTACCGGCGCGACATATCTCAGAAATTCCTCGATTGCCAACGGCGCACGATCCCAATCCGCTCTTAGCCAGTCCCGTCGACTTGTATCCTCCAGCAAGGTAAACACTGCCCCGCTGATAAGATGCGTGGTGGTTTCATGCCCGGCCACCAGCAGCAGGAATACCATGGCAACGACTTCCTGATCGCTGATTTCCGCGCCATTTGCCTTCGCGGAAACGAGTTCTGCGATGAGACCGTCTCCACCGTTCTTTTCGGCTTCCCTTATCCGGTACTCTATATAGCGCTTCATTGCACGCAGCCCCGGTACCAGTTTGATAAATCCCAAAATTCCATTCACGGATGTGAGCCCGCTGGCCCAGCGGGTGAATTTCGGCCTGTCTTCTGAAGGCAGGCCAAGCATTTCGCAGATTACCGCGAGCGGCAATTGCCGGGCATAGGCACTGACCAGATCAGCCGGTTCACCGCCCTGGAAAAGCGCTTTTGCCATTCCTTCGGCAATCCCTTCAATATGCGGTTCCATATCCAAGATCGCCTGCCGCCTGAAGGCTTCGTCGACAATTGATCGCAACCGTTTGTGGTCGGGTTCGTCAACCGTAAGCATATTGTTTGCCAGTGCACGGAAAATGCCCGGCATCCACCATTGCAGCCCGGCAACTTTGCCATCCTTGCGGATCGAAAAATTATCCTGCTCTTTTAGAACTCGGCCGGCCAAATCATGCGATACGGCAATCCAGACACAGCCAACAATGGGAATCCGCGTCTCGACCACCTCGCCTATTTCCCGCAACTCGGCAATTACCGGCGCCGGATTGCGCATAAAGGCACCGTCAGAAAGTCTTTTTCCATCAAACATGATGCGCTCCGGGATGTCGCACTTCGACTGCAATAGCCTCAAATGGCCGACCTAATCACAGTTTTTTAGTATAAAAATCGATTTGATTGTAAATGCACAGGTATGCACGCCTTCAACCTTATTCCACTTTCCAAAAAGCTCTGTTAGGTAAACCCGACAACATCAAGGCTGACGCGGAGAATTGCCATGAACGAAAAGATTGAAGATATCGCCATTGCAATGGTTGCGGAGGGACAGGGCCTTCTTGCTGCTGATGAATCGACCGGCACTATCAAGAAACGGTTCGACAATATCGATACCGAATCCACGGAAGAAAGCAGGCGTGATTATCGCGAATTTCTCTTCCGTGCCACAGAAGCAATGAACAATTACATCTCTGGCGTCATTTTATACGAAGAAACACTCTTCCAGGACGCGGTAGACGGCACCCCCCTGGTTGACCTGATCAGCCAGGCAGGAGCGGTTCCCGGTGTCAAGGTTGATATGGGCGCAAAGCCGCTGGCAGGCTCAGAGATTGAAATGGTGACCGAAGGTCTCGACGGGTTGCGCGAACGTTTGGGTCGCTATTATGAAAGAGGTGCCAGGTTCGCCAAATGGCGCGCCGTGATCACCATTTCCGACCACACGCCAACATGGAATGCGGTAAAGGCCAATTGCCATGCGCTGGCCCGTTACGCAGCACTTTGCCAGGAAGCCGGCATCGTCCCGATCGTGGAACCCGAAGTTCTCATGGACGGTCCACATTCAAGCCACACGATCGAGCGTTGCCATGAGGTTACCGAATGGGTTCTCAAGACACAGTTTTCCGAACTGTATGACGCAGGCGTGAAACTAGAAGGCATGATATTGAAACCCAACATGGTGGTTCCCGGACAAAACTCTGGCCAAAATGTCACGGCCGAGGAAATTGCTTCCCATACAGTCTCCTGCCTAAAGGATACCGTACCTTCCTCAGTGCCAGGCATTGCCTTCCTTTCCGGTGGACAAACCGAATTGGAGGCTACAGCCAACCTGTCGGCAATGAACGCCATGTATGACATGCCATGGAAACTGACGTTTTCCTATGGCCGCGCGCTACAGGCTGCAGCACTCCAGGCATGGATGGGCAAGGCAGAAAATGTCGCAGCGGCACAGCGTGCTTTTGCAAAGCGGGCGAAAATGAACGGCCTTGCTGCACTCGGCAATTGGACCGACGAAATCGAGAAAGCTGCCTAGCAGCCAACTCACCGTTTGGACGGGGGCATCGTGGAGAATAAATGGCATCCAGTCCCCGACCAACGCGATCAAAGCTGTTTCTCACCTGGCTGCTATTCCCGGTCTATGCTTGGCAGGGCCTTGCAATCAGAAGAAAAACCCCACGCATGCAGCCGCCCCCCAATAAGGGCCAATATGACTTTTCCGGCGGCGGAGAAAAACTGAAGCTTCTCGTCATTGGTGATTCCTCAGCGGCCGGTGTCGGTGTCGACAGTATCGAGCAAAGCTTCGCCTACCTGCTTCCGCAGTTTCTAAACAAAGCCACAAAGCGTCCTGTCCATGTCCGGATCGCCGGCATGAACAGCGCGGTTTCCGCGCAAATCCGGGACTATGTCGTCCCGAATATTGAGCATCAACACTTCGATTATATCGCTCTGAACATCGGCATAAACGACACCAAGAACTTCCACCGCGGCAACCAATTTTGCCGGGATTTCGGGACCCTTCTCTATGCCTTGCGTAGCCGTTTTCCTGGCGCAGTGATAATCTGGTCGGGTATCCCGGACATGCAAGCCGTCCCGGCGCTGCCTTCCCCGCTCAACTGGATTTTGGGAGTCAGATCACGGCTTCTCGATCGCAATGGCCGTATTCTCTGCCGGGAACGCGGGGCATTGGCCCCGGAACCGGAATGGCGGCCACTACCGGAAAACTTCTCGTCAGATCGCTTTCATGCCAGCGAGGCCGGTTACCGGGAATGGGCCGAAAACCTCTCTGCCTATATCCTGGAGCTGGAAAAGCAAAAGATCCGCCGCGGCAAATAGCGCCCTCGCCTTTTGACTGATGGACAAACAGGGCCTTCCGGCAATAAGGTTCATCCGGATTGACGTCGGCTTTGCTTGCATCGGGAACCGGCATCGAGGAGGGATCAAATGGCATCGACCTATCACACAGTATATGAGCATTGGAAAAAAGACCCCGACGGATTTTGGGGCGAAGCTGCAGCGGCGATTGACTGGACCAAGCCGGCGGACAAGATATTTGACGGCACCATGGGCCCCTACGGCCAGTGGTTTTCCGGCGCGCAGTGCAACACCTGCTATAACTGTGTCGACAGACATGTCGAAGGTGGGCGCAAGGATCAGGCGGCAATCATCTATGACAGCCCGATAACCGGCTCGAAGCGCACCATCACCTATGGCGATCTACACGCCGAGGTACAAGCGCTCGCCCATGTAATGGCCGAAAAAGGGGTTAGCCAGGGTGACCGCGTCATCATCTATATGCCCATGGTGCCGGAAGCTGCCATTGCGATGCTGGCATGCGCAAGGATCGGCGCAATTCACTCCGTGGTCTTCGGTGGGTTTGCAGCCCGCGAGCTGGCCACACGCATTGAGGATTCTGCACCGGCCATGATCATCTCCGCTTCCTGCGGAATCGAGCCGGGTCGCG
>JBCCEP010000299.1:0-5430 GCA_039030215.1 Pseudomonadota bacterium | reverse complement strand
GATTACAGTCCGCGAAATTGAAGACATATTGTTCAGTGATCATTGACGGTAAAGAACTTCGTTACTGCCAACAAAAAGGGCGGCCCGCTGGGCCGCCCTCTAACTCATTATGTGGCTGGGCCGGCTTACATCATGCCGCCCATTCCGCCCATTCCGCCCATGTCAGGCATTCCGCCTGCGGCAGGGGCATCCTTCTTCGGAAGTTCTGCAACCATCGCTTCTGTCGTAATCAACAGGCCTGCGATTGATGCGGCATCTTCCAGAGCGGCGCGAACGACCTTGACCGGATCGACAATACCCATGTCGATCATGTCGCCATATTCGCCCGTTTGTGCGTTGAAACCAAAGGAAGCGGATTTTGCATCCTTGACCTTGCCGGCCACGATCGAAGCTTCTTCACCGGAGTTTGCTGCGATCTGGCGAAGCGGTGCCTGAAGGGCACGGCGAACGATGTTGATACCGGCCTCCTGGTCATCGTTTTCGCCTTTGGCGTCGATGTGCTTTGCAGCGCGCAGCAATGCGGTTCCGCCACCAGGGACGATACCCTCTTCAACAGCGGCGCGTGTTGCATTCAATGCATCATCGACACGGTCTTTCTTTTCCTTCACTTCGACTTCGGTCGCGCCACCGATGCGGATTACCGCTACACCGCCTGCCAGCTTGGCGAGACGCTCCTGCAGTTTTTCGCGATCATAGTCGGAAGTGGTTTCCTCGATCTGCTGCTTGATCTGACCAACGCGGCCTTCGATTTCCTTCTTCTTGCCGGCGCCATCAACAACAGTGGTGTTTTCCTTCGAGATGTTGACGCGCTTTGCAGTGCCGAGCATGTCGAGGGTAACGTTCTCCAGCTTGATGCCGAGGTCTTCGGAAATCACCTGGCCACCGGTCAGGATCGCGATGTCCTCAAGCATTGCCTTGCGGCGGTCTCCAAAGCCAGGCGCTTTGACGGCAGCAATCTTCAAGCCACCACGCAGCTTGTTGACAACCAGGGTAGCCAGAGCTTCGCCTTCAACATCTTCTGCAATGATGAGCAAAGGACGGGAAGACTGAACAACCGCTTCTAGAATTGGCAGCATGGCCTGCAGGTTGGAGAGTTTTTTCTCGTGCAGCAGGATGTAGGGATCTTCAAGATCCGCAATCATCTTGTCAGGATTAGTAACGAAATAAGGGGAGAGATAGCCACGGTCGAACTGCATGCCTTCGACAACTTCCAGCTCGGTTTCGGCAGTCTTGGCTTCTTCAACTGTGATGACGCCCTCATTGCCGACTTTCTGCATCGCATTGGCGATCATGTTACCGATTTCGGCTTCGCCATTGGCGGAGATTGTGCCGACCTGGGCAACTTCTTCCGAAGTCTTGATCTTCTTTGCCTTCTTGACGAGATCGGCGACCACTTCGGAAACCGCGCTGTCAATGCCACGCTTCAGATCCATCGGATTCATGCCTGCGGCAACGGCTTTTGCGCCTTCCTTGACGATTGCCTGCGCCAGAACGGTAGCAGTTGTGGTTCCGTCACCAGCTACGTCATTGGTTTTTGAGGCAACTTCGCGCACCATCTGTGCGCCCATGTTTTCGAACTTGTCATCCAGTTCGATCTCTTTTGCGACGGTAACACCATCCTTGGTGATGCGGGGTGCACCGAACGATTTGTCGAGTACGACATTGCGGCCTTTCGGGCCCAGCGTGACTTTCACTGCATTTGCCAGCGTGTCCACGCCACTCAGCATGCGATCGCGCGCATCAGCTGAAAATTTTACTTCTTTGGCAGCCATGTTTCTGCTCCTTGTTTAACTACTTCAGGCGTTTTCTTGCATTGCGCAAACAAACGCCGGTACTTCTGTGTTTTGTTCAGCGGATTTAGCCGATCACGCCCATGATGTCGGATTCTTTCATGATCAGGACGTCTTCGCCGTTCAGCTTGACTTCTGTTCCGGACCATTTTCCGAACAGGACCCGGTCGCCGGTCTTGACGTCGAGAGCAACAACTTTGCCGCCATCGTCGCGCGCGCCTGGGCCAACAGACATTACTTCACCCTCGGAAGGCTTTTCCTGTGCTGTGTCCGGCAGGATGATCCCACCTGCAGTTTTTTCCTCTGAATCCACGCGGCGGACCACAACCCGGTCGTGCAGCGGACGGAATTTAATCTTTGCCATAATATGTACCCGTTTTGGAGATTTTTACGTTCTCGATACTTCAACGGCACCGCGTTAGCGATGCCGTATGATGATTTCGTTAGCACTCTAACTTGATGAGTGCTAGCCGACGCTGAGATAGGTGCGGCAGACCGGATTGTCAATATAAAATGCGCGTATCAGTCTTCGAAACAGGATAATTTTTATGGTCACATGTTGCGATGGCCCGACTCCGGCTTATTTGTCCGGTCACATAGCGTGATCAGCAGAAGGTAT
The DNA here is from genome assembly GCA_039030215.1 of Pseudomonadota bacterium. GTDB lineage: Bacteria > Pseudomonadota > Alphaproteobacteria > Rhizobiales > Rhizobiaceae > BOKV01. The sequence continues at coordinate 3,021 of JBCCEP010000299.1, read as the reverse complement.
TGTGGCTGCGTCGCTCTTGAGCGGTCTGGCAGGAGAAAACAGTGATCCCTGGGCCAAGAGAATGTTCTGATCGATCATTTCAATTGCCGCCTCTTCGTTTTCAATGCTTCGGGCAATGATTTCCAACTGGATGTCTTGTTCGTCTAACGGTTCATATTTGAGCCGTTTGAACATGGCGAGATGATCGGGTGACATCAACAGGATCGGATCTGGAATTACATAGCTAAAAAACCCGCTCTGGATTGCATCTTCCGTTTGCTCACCGTCGCCACATTGCGAGATTGCCAATTGAAAACCCAACTCGCGTAAATTGGCCATGACATTGAGGCATTTCCGATCGATCTGAAAATATTCCGGCAAGGTGATTTCCAGCAATATCTTGTCGGAAACGCTCGAACTGGCGGCAGCAAGGTTCAGGAACCGATTTACATTTGAAGGTCGGCTGGTCTCATGCCATGCCAGCCGCAGGATAACTCCAATTTTTCGATCTTCGCGATCAAGATCCCTCGCCAGCGCAATTGCCTGATCAAACGTCTGGATGTCGATTTCCGCCCGCAGCGATTTGGGCTTTACATCCGCAAGCCATTCCTCTGGTGAGAGCAATCCGCCTTCCGGGATATGCAAATAGGGTCTGGCATCAAGATAGCGCGTCGTGCGCTCCGGCAGGGTAACGACCGGCTGATACCAGCTGATCACCTGCCCGTCGCGAACCGCCTGCGCGATGTCGACAGTTTGTTTGGGCTCTGTAGGCAGCTCATTCCCGGTGTCTATTGACGTATTATCCGGCCCATCCGGAAGGCTAGCCTTTGTCTCTTGATTCTCCTGGCTTTGGCGAATGGAACGTATCGGTATGTTCCGGTCGGCGGGAACGATTTTTCGCATTTCATTGTCAGGCGCCATTGTCCACCGGATTTCCTCAACGGCACCGTGTTTAGAAGGCGACTTCAAATTGACGATCATCGTGTCAATTGCCGACATCCTTCTTGCCATGTCTGTTTCAAATTGAGTTAGTCCGTCTGCAGCATTGGAAAGCTTCCTGTTTAGCCTGAGTGTTTCCAGGCTGAGGAACAAGACCATCAAAACGCAGAAGGCTAAGGTTCCAATCAGAACCAGTTCGAGATTGGAAAACTCAATGTCGAATAAGCTAATATATGGACCTGCAAATTTGGCAACGCCTGTAAGCACTCCACTTAATATAAGCGCAGCCACGAAGTAATATCTCATTTTGGCGATCCGCCGATTTATACTCTACTATTATCAGCCTGCATCGCCACTATGGGCAAAAAACGGCAAGGCGAAAAGTCTATCCGGCAGTCATGGTAACTTAACATCATTAATTTGCTGATCCTGCGCCATCAGCACTGCGGTGACGATGAGATAAAGCAAATTTCAACGTATTACTGGCTTGACCGCACATTACCCCTTTGCCACAAGGCCAGACAGTTTCTCCAGACGGACACTTTCGATGTTAACAAGATCAACGAATAAAATTGACGGGTTGCGTGAAATCGCACCTGCCTATGACGGCATCCTTTGTGACGTTTGGGGGGTCTTGCACAATGGCGTCATGGCATGGCCGGGTGCTGTCGATGCACTCACCAGATTTCGCCAGCAGGGCGGCAGGGTAGTATTGATCACCAATTCGCCACGCAGGAAAGCCTCAGTCGTGGCGCAATTGCACGATCTTGGCGTTCCCGAGGGCGTCTTTGACGATGTGGTCACCTCCGGTGATGTAACCCGCAGGCTGATATCGCAGGTCGAATCTGAGATCTTCCACATAGGACCGGATCGTGATCTGCATTTGTTCGAGGATCTTGGCGTTCAACTGGTTGAATTGGAACAGGCAAAAAGTGTTGTTTGTACCGGCCTCAATGACGACCGCTCCGAAACACCTGAACTCTATGCAGACCTGCTCGCGCAGATAAAGGAGCGGGATCTTCCCTTCATTTGTGCCAATCCGGATATTGTCGTGGAATTTGGCGACCGTCTGTTGTGGTGCGCAGGCTCGCTCGCTCGAGACTATTCGGCAATTGGCGGCTCGACGCATATTGCCGGCAAACCGCATAATCCGATTTATGAAGCGGCAATTGCGAGACTGAACCAGGCTGCTGGTACTGACATTCCCATGGGTCGAATCCTTGCCATAGGTGATGGAATGCCGACCGATGTCGCCGGCGCTCGGGACTTTGGTCTCGATCTGCTTTATGTCAGTGCGGGTATCCATGCAGCGGAATATGGCGATACCGAAAATCCGGATCCCCAACAATTGCAGGAATTTCTTGCCTCTCATGGGGCCGATCCGGTCGCGTGGATCCCGAGGTTGAAATGGTGAGTGGTAACGCGGACAACTCCGCCGAAGAAATGCACCGGTCGTTTTCCTACATAAAGCCGACTTCCGAACTTTCACTTCCTGATCACCTTAGAGGTGGCGTGGTCGCGATCGGAAATTTCGATGGTGTTCATCTTGGTCACCGCGCCGTGCTGGACAGGGCATTGGCAATCGGAGATGACAAAAAGATACCCACAATTGTACTGACGTTTGAGCCCCATCCCAGAACCGTGTTTCGCCCCGAAACGCCGGTATTCCGGCTCACACCGGTGCCGTTAAAGGCCAACATCATGCGCGATCTGGGATTTGATGCGGTCGTAGAGCACGAATTCGATCGTGAATTTTCGCAAATGCCGGCTGCCGATTTTATCACCCAATTGCTGGGCGAAGAGCTCGGTGCCAGCCATGTCGTGACCGGGCATGATTTTCACTTCGGCAAGGGCCGGGAGGGCACCCCGCAATTTCTGGCGGAGAAGGCCCCTGCCAATGGCATGAAAGTGACACAGGTTGAACCTTATCTTGACGGCGACGGCGAAATAATCTCCTCAACCCGGATCCGCGATGCATTGGCGGCCGGAAACCTTCCGCTTGCAAACCGCCTTAGCGGAAGGCCGTGGTATGTTCAGGGGTCTGTCGTTGCTGGCAAGCAACTTGGCCGCACACTTGGTTATCCGACTGCCAATATCTTGTTG
>JBCCEP010000298.1:0-5458 GCA_039030215.1 Pseudomonadota bacterium | reverse complement strand
GTAGGCAGCATTTTGCTGACGATCGTTGTTTCAGTCATAATGAACATGATGTTTTCCGGGCGCGATTAGCCGCCATGGTAAAAAGATGAGCATCAAGAGGAGGAGACAAAAATGACATTCAGGAGTTTGATTGCAGCAATCTTGTTTTTGCCAATGGCGGGAATGGCGCTTGCAGCAGAGACAAAATCACCGGAAGGCGCATCGGTTTATTTCATTGGCCTGTCAGACGGCGACACGGTTTCCAGCCCTCTTACAGTCCGCTTCGGATTGACCGGAATGGGCGTGGCACCAGCCGGAACAGAGAAGGAAAACACCGGCCATCACCACCTGCTGGTGGACCGCCCTCCCCTTGGTGAAGGTGAAGATGGCATGGAAGAACTGTTATACAGTCTGCCGGCAGACGAGAACCACCTGCATTTTGGTGGCGGCCAGACCGAGACCGTCGTTGAGCTAAGTCCTGGAGAACATACACTGCAGCTAGTCCTCGGCGACATGAACCATGTTCCGCACGATCCGCCGGTCACGTCACCGGTAATTACGATCACGGTTAAATAGGTTCATCAGCAAGGGATTGCGATTTTCGTTGGCGCAGTTATTCGTCGATAAACCGGATAACGTGATCTTTTAGCGCGTCCCAATCGGTGAAGTCCTTGTCCTCTTTCATATCGGTCTGGGCATGGTCGGCAAGGTCGCCATATTGCAGCGTTGCTTCCTGATAATAATCATGGTCACCGGGCCGGATTGCTCCGGCGACCATAAGCTGGTCAGATGGCTTCAAATTCGTACTGTTTGAAAATTCCCGGACATATCGCTCGGCATCTTGCCTGCTGTCCTCAAATGCCGCTGCCATGCTGACCGAAAGGAACAGCGTCGGCAGCTTGTTCAACTCGTCCCGATTGGCGAATACAAACAGCTCCAGCGCTTCCTGATGTTTGCCGCTATGCACGGAACCCGCAATGATGATCGCATCAAATTCATCGAGTTTGGGCCGTTCGTTTCCGGCCTCCGTGTCAAATGCGGAAACTGAATGTCCTTGTTCTGTAAGCAGATCACTGATGAAGTTGACGACTTTGCCGGTATGTCCCTCTGTGGTCGCGTAAATGATCAGAACATTCATTGGAACCTCCGGTTAAAAATATCCAGCAATTCAGGCCGTCAATGATTTCAGCCTGCCATCCAATATGCACCGATATATGCTACAAAGCGAACCGGACAAATTGTCTCCCGGCGGACGCAACCTTCCGCAACGCTTGTCGCGTTCTAACTGGAGTAATCAAAACAAGCACCGGAGCCAAAGCAACATGTGGCGCTTTCCGATCACCATCGCAGCGATATTGGTCACCACGAACCTGGTAGCAGCCGGAGACTATGAGGACGGAATCAAGGCCTATGATGGCGCAGACTATCCAACCGCGTTTCAGCATCTGAAGCAGGCCGCAGATGATGGCAACCCGGACGCACAGGCCCTGATCGGATATATGTATGCAAACGGTCAGGGCGTACGAATTGACTACATCTCAGCCTATCAGTGGTATGAACTGTCTGCAGCACAGGGTAACCGGAATGCAGCCGAAAACCGGTCAAACATCGCTAAGAACATGACGGCAGACCAGATCACTGAAGCCAAGCGACTGGCACAGGAGTGGAAACCACCACAATAATTATTGTGTGGCGCTCGACAAATGAGCGATCTGGCTATCCTGCCACCATAAGATGACTACATTCCCAATTGCGCCTTGACGCCGCTGATGAAAGTTTCATCATCCTGCTCTATGCGGTTCTTCATATATTCCGCCGCGTCATCTCCCGCAGTATATCTCAAGGTTGAGGTACCATCCGTCACCGCATCCCAGATTACTTCCGCAACCACGATTGGCTCGGAGCCACCTTCGGACACGGCACCGAAAGCAGCCATTAAACCGGCAACCGTTTCCTGATATTCGCTCATCGCTTCATCATTACGGAAATCAAAGGAACGGCCGCCAAAATCGGTCTTGATCATGCCTGGCTCAACAATCTTCATCTTGATCCCGATCGGCTCAAGTTCATAATGCAGCGCTTCGGAGATTCCCTCGACCGCGAATTTCGTACCGTGATAGAGCGAGCCGAGCGGGAAGGTAATCTTGCCTCCGATGGAGGAAACATTGACAATCACGCCTGAATTCGCTGCTCGCATGTGAGGCAGGACGGCTTTGGTCACAGACAATAATCCAATTACATTGGTATCGAATTGGCGTTCAATGGCATCCATGGGAAATGCTTCCAGCGGCCCATATGCACCGTAACCGGCATTGTTCAGCAACGCATCGATCTTGCCAAACTCGTTGACCGCCAAGTCAACAGCGGCCTTAACGGAGCTGCCATCCATCACATCCAGGCGTGTCACCAGTACGTTGTCGAGTTTGTTCAATTCCGTTTCCGCATCCGGATTGCGCATGGTAGCGACAACATTCCAGCCCTTTTCATGGAAGAGTTTGGCGGTTGCCTTTCCGATACCGGATGAAGCGCCGGTGATGAGAATGGTCTTGTTCATGTAATCTCTCCTGATGAAATCAGAAATGACTGGCCCAGATGATTTCAGACCAGACCACCGCCATACGGCCGCCGGTCAACAAGGACAATCATTCCCACATTGCTGCTAGATATCTAGCCACGCAAACAGGATTTACACTCGCAGATCACGCCTAAGTTCTGACAAAGCGCGCCAAAGTGGGTTTGAGATTGATTTGTATTTCAGATGTGATTGCTGCCGGACCTGCAGATCTGCAGGCCCGGGTCAGTGATCAGCCCGCTGGTGTGTACCAGATCGGCGTTGTATAGGCGCGCTCCTGCTGACTGGTCGGCGCACCTTCAGGAATCTCTGTTCCAAACCGGAAGGCGTCATACACATACCAGGGCGGGGTCGGTATCTCGAGAACCCGGACATAGTAGAACGCCTTTTGGGCCGGATCGAAATCCGGATCGGTCCATACGGTTCCCAATTCCGAGGCCCCAATCGAATTTTCCCAGGTTGCACTGTCAGCATCCACTGTATTTCCGACCGGTGGCAATTTGCCATCGCCGCCAGGTTCACGGTTGTCCGACCATACAACGTCATAAACTTTTTCATGGGTTTTGCCTTCAGCATCAAGCCACCCCTTGATGATCTGGACACGGTCAAGATTTGCTCCAATCGGATCACGCAAGGCATAGACCATAAAGGTCGGTGCAGTTGCGTTATCAGGTGCCGGCGGCATATCCCCACCCATCGGAACGCCTTTGCCATAGCCAACCACGGCAGGTTGCCTGCTGTTCATGTCATCTTCGGTGTAATCCCAGCCACCAAAGAAACGGACAACCATGCGTGGTCCAGTCGTGCCGTAAACTTCTTTGCGGTCCATGGCATCAAACAGTGAAGCACGCGTATTCTCATTTGCATAAACCGCGGTGTAACCGGAAGCCACCATTTGCCATGCAGAGAGTTCTCCGTTTTCAGTCTTCATGAACGGATGCGTCAATCTTTCTGGTGATGGTTCATAACCTGTATGCTTGCCGAAGAAATTGTCTTCCTCCGCGGTCGCAAGTGATGTGTGGCTGTCGGTCGCTCCTGCCACACCAAATTTGTACGGGTTGGTTCCGAATTTCTCCTCAAGCGCCAATCCGTTCTTCAGCGCCTCACGCGCATATTCCTTGGCGAGCATGTCGTCGGTTTTTGCTTCGGACAGATCAAGATTGCCGACATCCCAGGTTCCGTAGTCAGCGAACTCATCATCGGGAGAAAGATAGGGATGTGCCTCGCCATCACCCTTGATCTGGGTAATCTCGTACATCCGCTCCCATTTTGCCCGCTGCTCGACATATTCCTTGTCGAGTGCCCGGCCGGTATATTGCGCATCAACCGGGAACATGATGCCATTCGACAGGTTGCCATTGTGGGCAAACGCCATGGCCGAACCATTGGTCTTCTCTTCATAAGCTTCCAGGTACTTATATAAGTCCAGAGGATCGGTGCTGCCGATCGGCGCTTGAGTCGTATAGGGCACAACCAGACGCGCCCTGTCTGCGCCATCGCGGAAGATTACATTGCGGTGCATGTTCCCGCCATTGACAAGAGACGTCCATTCAAACCCAAAAAAGGTGGTGAACGTTCCGGGATCATTATACTCCTCTGCCGCATTGATCACATCGTCCCAGATGGTCGCGTAACGCCTTGCACCAGGCGAATACTGTTCAATCAATCCCGATTCCATTTCGCCTTGTGAGAAGGTTCCGATCAGGTCAAGCGTCGCATTGACAGCTTCCTGGCCGCCCGCATTGAAACCCTTCGCCCAACGCGCACCCTGTTCGTACCGGGTAACCACCGGCGAAGAAGCCAGGATATCATTGATCATCCCCATCCCATCGGAATGGTCGGTAATTGCCAACCAATCCAGCGGACGGGACAATCGCAGCGGCTGACCGGAAGAAGCGGTGATCTGCTCACCACGCGCAAGGCGATAGGCATCCCTCGGACTGACGCGATTTCCAAAACCGCCTGCATCCATGGATAGTGATGTGTGCAGGTGATTGTCACCCCAAAGCGGCCGTTTCGGATAGTCCTGCTCAGCATAAGGGGAATAGGCTTTGCCGCTATATTGTTCGGATAGCTGGCTCTCATTAGCCTGGAATTCTTGAGCAAATGCGTTGCCAACTGACAATATTGCAAGTGCGGCGACGCTGGACACTAACGCTTGGGGGCGGAATTTCATCCTTCTTCTCCTCCTGAAAAAACAATCACTTATGTCGTGCTGTTAATGTACAAGCCTACGGCCTCGTTGGACCGAATGACAACAGTCTATCCGATCATCCAGCATTGCTCAATCGGGCACATTTGATCTTCAATTATGAGAAAAATGGTTCAGAAATCGCGCGGTTCGTAGATAACTCTGACGTCCTTCCAGGTGCCGAATTTGTCCCTTGGCAGCACATCCGATAGCTGGCAGGTACCGGCCCTCAGATTTCTCGCAAGGCTGCTGACAATAGCGGTCTTGTGTTCCGGTTTTTCAACTCCGTTCACGATCACCCGAGGAATTCGGACAATTTCACCATCACTGGACAACTCCATGTCCAATGCAATCTGAAGGTTTGACGTGTCGACGAAGATTGGAATTCTCCAGCATTCGTTCACCCGGGCCTTGAGCGCATCATATTCACTCTGTGTGAGTTGCCCGGCTTCACTGGGACCATCAGATAGAACGGCAACCTGCTGTTCCTGCCGTCTCGCTCCACCAGCCGTATTTTCCTGCGTGTTGAGCAATTGACCGATACGGTCGGTGATCTCGCTTTGGTCTTCGGTCGAGGCCGCGGATCGCTTTTCCTTGGCTTCTTCCGGCTCTCTGTTAACGGGTTTTGCCTTAGGACGGTCAGGCGGAGCATTTTGTGGCAGCGGAATCAGATTGGGCTGAATGGGTTTCTGGTCAGGCTCAATCTTTGCAAGTTC
>JBCCEP010000297.1:0-5465 GCA_039030215.1 Pseudomonadota bacterium | reverse complement strand
TCAAACGTCTCCGCCGTCGGATCTGCCAGCCGCTTGTAATCGCCCGAAGCAACAATCCGCAAGCCGTTGCTTTCGATCAATATCTGCGCCGAACCAAGCACGTGGCCCGCGGGATGAAAACTGGCATTTACCGATTTGATCGCGCGCGCTTCGTCAAAGTCCACAGCTTCTTTGGTTTGGCAGAAATCTTCGCCATACCGGATGGCCATGATGTCAAGCGTATGGCGGGTCGCCATGACCTTGCCATGTCCGGCGCGCGCATGGTCGGCATGGCCATGGGTAATCAGGGCATGCTCAACCGGGCGGACCGGATCAATATAGAAATCACCGGGCGGACAATACAGGCCGGCAGGCGTGGGGTGCAGGAGATCCTGTGGCTTCATAATATCAATCCAACGCCGCCAGTGCGGCCTTTCAATGCTTGCAGCGGGCAAATCATTGCAGTCCAACCGCATCGACAATGCCACCTGGACAACCGCTGTCGACCAGCGGCGAAGCTGCAATCAGCTTTGCCATATCGGGTGGCGGTTCCAGATTGCCAACCAGTCCGAGCGTGATCTCCGTGATGATCCGGCGCGAACCGTCTTGCCTGCAGGCAATGCGAATTCGCTCGCCTGCACCATCTCCAAATGCAGAATTGAACGCCGCTTGAATTTCCGAAGCCTGGATTTCCTCGCCAATGTTGTCGGAAAATAAGTCGCGCACGGGCGAATTGTTGATTTCTTCCATCACGGCAAGGCTGTCGGCAAAATACTGTTCAGCTGTCCTGCCAGCATAGCAGCTTCCGTGCTTGTACCATTCATGTCGCTCCAGGCCCGATTGCATGCCGGGCATTACGAACTCAAGTGATTGAAGTGTGTCCGGATTCAGTTTCAGTTCCGGAAGTTCTGTCCATTTCCCATCCTTGTCGAGCGCAACCAGGTCAGGCGCAACATCACAATAAGCCCGCGACCGCGGCTGCGGCCACAGCCCATGCAGGGAGAAGTTTTTTGCATCGAACCGGTCTTCGGTCTGGCTGGTGCATTCCGGTTTGTTCGGACGCGTCTCGCAGAAGGCCGGCTGCCAGGAAAACGCCAGAACATATCTGGGCAATTCAGAATTGCGTTCGGGATCTGCATCATCCGAAAAGGTCAGGATCAATGCGAGCGCGACGACGCAGCAGAAAATTACCAGAAGCGTATTTTGAAAACTACTAAACACACGAAAGACGCTCGCCAAAATTGAAATGCCGGTTTGATTTTCAGGGTTCAACTTGCAGAAATAAACTACATTCGGCAAGACTGATATTCATGTTTTGTTCGACTGTAGGGCATTTTCAATTTAATGTCGCCGGATGACCCGGCCAGTTGACATGCGCATGGCGCAAACGGATCTGTTCATCAGCCTGCCAAAACCCTTTGTGGACTGGTTTGCACGCAAGGACTGGCACCCGCGCCCCCATCAGCTGGAGCTGCTTTCCCGTAACCAGGCCGGCGAATCCCTGTTGCTGATTGCACCGACCGGCGCCGGGAAAACCCTTGCAGGCTTTCTTCCGAGCCTGGTTGAACTGGCAAGCCGGCCAAGACGAAAACCAGGCCAAGCCCACCGCGGTGTTCACACGCTCTATATCTCTCCGCTGAAGGCTCTGGCGGTCGATATAAAGCGAAATCTGGAGACGCCGATTGCCGAAATAGGGCTTGATGTCGCTATCGAAACGCGGACGGGCGATACGCCGGCTCACCGCCGCCAGCGTCAAAAGCTCGCGCCACCTGATATTCTTTTGACAACGCCGGAACAACTGGCGCTGTTGATTGCCTCAAAGGATGCCGGACGCTTCTTCGAGGATTTGCAGACCGTCATCTTTGACGAATTGCATTCGCTGGTGACGTCCAAGCGAGGGCATCTTCTTTCTTTGGGGCTGGCGCGATTGCGGATGCTGAGACCCGACATAAACACGATCGGACTTTCCGCGACGGTTGCCCAACCGGAAGAATTGCGCCGCTGGCTGGTCGGTCAGGGCCCGCATGGCGAAGTTCACATGGCAGGCGAGATCGTGGTCGATGGCGGGGCAAAGCCCGAGATCACCATTTTGAAGTCAGGCGAGCGCGTCCCCTGGGCCGGTCATTCGGCGCGTTATGCAATGGGTGAGGTCATGGATGCGATTAACGCTCACCGCACCACATTGCTCTTCGTCAACACCCGCAGCCAGGCGGAACTGCTCTTCAGCGAATTGTGGAAGATCAACGCCGAAAACCTGCCAATCGCCCTTCATCATGGTTCGCTCGATGTCGGCCAGCGCCGCAAGGTCGAACAGGCGATGAGCAGGAATGAGTTACGCGCGGTTGTTGCGACCTCGACGCTTGATCTCGGCATTGACTGGGGCGACGTCGATCTTGTCATTCACATTGGTGCACCGAAAGGTGCCAGCCGTCTGGCTCAACGCATCGGCCGGTCCAACCACCGCATGGACGAACCGTCTCGCGCGATTCTGGTTCCGGCAAACAGGTTTGAGGTTTTGGAATGCCAGGCGGCCCTCGACGGAAACTATCTGGGCGCCCAGGATACGCCCCCACTGCGCGATGGGGGGCTCGATGTTCTTGCCCAGCATGTTTTGGGTTGTGCTTGCGCCGGACCATTTCTGGCCGATGATCTGTATGAGGAAATCACCAGCGCGGCACCCTATGCTGCCCTGACCCGCCAGACCTTTGACCAGACGCTGGAATTTGTCGCGACCGGCGGATATGCGCTGAAGCGATATGAGCAATATGCCAAGATCCGAAAGACCGCTGATGGTACCTGGCGGCTGACTCATCCGAAATTCGCGCAGCAATACCGGCTTAATGCCGGGACCATCATCGAATTGCCCATGCTCGACGTCAGATTGACCCGGTCGCGGGGCAAGGGCGCCAATGTGCGCGGTGGACCAGTCCTGGGAAAGATCGAGGAGGGCTTTCTCGAATCCATGATCCAGGGTGACACCTTCCTGTTTGCCGGCAAGACACTTCGCTTTGAAGGCATCAGGGAAAATGTCTGCTACGCCTCAAACGCGGCGGATAGCGAGGCAAAGATTCCCTATTACGCTGGCGGCAAATTTCCACTCTCCACATATCTGGCCGATGCCGTTCGCGGTATGCTCGCCAATCCCGCAAGCTGGGATAGGTTACCAGCCCAAGTTAGCGAGTGGCTGGCGATCCAGAAGTCAAAATCAGCCCTGCCCAACCGCGGCCAGCTTCTGTTGGAGACTTTTCCGCGGGCCGACAAATCCTACATGGTCTGTTACCCGTTTGAGGGACGGCTGGCCCACCAGACCCTTGGCATGCTGCTGACAAAGCGTCTGGAACGCGATCGGGCAAGACCGGTCGGCTTTGTCGCGACCGATTATGCGCTCGCTGTCTGGGCCTTGCGCGATCTCGGTCAACTGTTCCAGTCTGGTGAATTACCGACGAGCCGTCTTTTCGACGAGGACATGCTCGGAGACGATCTGGAAGCCTGGCTGGAGGAATCCTTTCTGCTGAAGCGAACATTCCGCCAATGCGCGCAGATTTCAGGCCTGATCGAAAAACGCCATCCCGGCAAGGAAAAGAGCGGACGGCAGATGACCGTGTCATCCGATCTGATCTACGATGTGTTGCGCAGTCATGAACCCGATCATCTCCTGATGCAGGCAACCCGCATTGATGCAGCTCATGGCTTGCTCGATATCCGCCGGCTTGGCGATATGCTATCGCGCATCAAGGGGCGAATCATGCATAAGAGACTGGATCGCATTTCACCGCTTGCCGTTCCGATCATGCTCGAGATCGGCAAGGAGAGCGTCGCAGGTGAGGCGCAGGAGGATCTTTTGGCTGAAGCTGCCGAGGAATTATTGAAGGAAAGTGTGGCCGATAAACCATGACAGCATTGGCAAGACCAGCCTCCCAAAACCTGGATACCGGCGAATGCGAGATCGTCATCGCCGATGAATTCTTCATTGGAGACAGTTCCGGTTGCCTTTACTGGCCCGCAGAAAATTGCCTGATCCTTGCCGATCTGCACCTCGAAAAAGCATCATCCTATGCGCTGCGCGGTCAATTGCTTCCCCCGCATGAAACCGGCATGACCCTTCGCCTGCTCGCAGAACGCCTGGCCTATTGGGAGCCGGAGAACGTAATCGCGCTGGGAGACAGTTTTCATGATCGTAAAGCCAGCGAACGGCTGGGGCTAAGCGATCGGGCCTTGCTGTCTTCGCTTGTCGCCGGCCGGCAATGGACCTGGATCAGCGGCAATCATGATCCAGAACCGCCAGCCGATATCGGTGGGAAATCGGCAGATGAATTGGTCGCCGGCGGTATTGTTTTCCGTCATGAGCCCTCGCATTTTGTCAGCTGCAATGAAATTTCCGGCCATCTTCATCCGCAGGCGAGGATAATACGCCGGGGCAAATCTGTTCGACGGCGCTGTTTTGTAACTGATGGTGACCGGCTGGTCATGCCTGCCTTTGGAACGCTGACCGGCGGATTGAATGTTCGAAACCGGGCATTTCATGGCCTGTTCGATCCGTACAAGTTACATGCCCACGTCATTGGACGCTCTGACATCTACCGGATATCCGCCGATCAACTTGTCTGAAGCTGGGCCTATTTCAGTGCCAGTAGCGCCACCACATGGGCGCCCGCGACGAGCAATGTCAGAACAATTCGCAATCGTGCAAACCATATTGGCCCTTTGCCCGCATGAAATGCAGTACTGTCCCAGGCACCCTGTGCGCAAAATGCCAGCAGCAACACCCCGACCGAAAAGACCGGCGGAATGAACATGGCCAACCAGCCGATAATTGCAGGAACAACGGAGACTGCAATTGTTCTGGGACTGGCCGGTTCGGTGTTTAGCGCCAATCCCCAGCGAATACCGCCCAGGAAAGACAGGATTACCGCGCTGTAAAGCCTGAATGCATCGCCAAGAACGTCGAATAGTGGGTGCTGTGGGCCAAGCACCAGCATGGCGATACTCAAAACGGCAAACGGCAAGAATCCCATGAGTGCGAGATTCCACGCGGTTTTTTTCAGCGGTTCCGACTTCATGGATAATTCGTTCTCTATCTCGATTGGAGTGGTTGGCCGCTGATATGCCGGAATACCTGTCTGTGCTGAGTTGCTTAGCGTCTGCCGAATACCACACTTGCCAGCCAGCCGGTGATAAGCGCGATGATGACAGCAATTACGCCATACCAAAATCCATGTTGGTGCGCCAGATTATATAGCGCGTCCTCGAAACCAACCTTCCTGACCTGAAAACTGTCCTGTCGCGACGACAGCAATTCACCATCCCTGAACAGATAGGCAGTCACAGTATGTTTTCCGATCGGGACACTTGAGGGCAGTTCCAGCGTTGCCCGAAACAGGTTCGAACCAAGAAAATCGACGCCCTCGGGGTTTTCCGAATATAATCCGTCGTTTTCCCGGATACGCAGGAGGGACTCGGCAAATTCAGGCTCGGGAATGACAAAG
>JBCCEP010000296.1:0-5479 GCA_039030215.1 Pseudomonadota bacterium | reverse complement strand
TCCTAAGCAAAAGGCCGTAACAGGATGCTATTTCTTCCAGAAACCAGCGCGGCGTTCCAAACGCTGCCAGTGCCAATCCAGATCGTCAAGAACGTCACTGGCTCCGGCCTCGTGCCATCCATCGATGAAACCGGCGAGCATCGCCGTATCGGACGACAGATCATGGCCATTGCCGATCATTGCCGGCAGACTTTTAGCCATATGGACGTCGTTCAGATAGCCGAATTGAATCTGCAGTCTTTTTAGTTCCTTGCGAAAGCGCCGCCACGCCTTCTGTTTATGAAGGGATTGCAAAAATTCCATCGCATAGCGCAATTTTTTCAGATCCTTGCGCAATTGATGGCGTTCAGCTTCGTCAAGGTTTTCAAGATTTCGCCCGCGTTTGGTCACCGTCTTCCAGAATTTGGATATGGTCTTGCGGGCAAACTCCCTCGCCGTTGTCCGCCCAGCAGCGGCAGCAAATTCGCCGCCGGTCCAGCCATGCTGCATGAGCATGAGACGCAACAAGAGTCCATTCCAGCGGGCAGATCCGATATCGGCACGAACCGCTTCACGCATCAGCGTGCAACGGTTCTTCAGCATGGTGGCTAGCGGCTCGTTATCCGGCTGCCGGCCAGACCCACGGATTGCAGAAAGGGCTATATCCTCATAAAGCACATCTGCATCCCTCAGGTCGCCGACAATCCGCGCAACATCGCGCAGTTCATTAGACATTGCACGGATTTCAGCATTGTCGAGATAGGGCCGGAACATTCTCAATGCGGTCCGCAACCGGCGTATGCCAACTCGAAGCTGGTGGGCGAACTCAGGATCGTCCTGATCAAGCAATCCGGACCAATTTGGCAAGATCTGGGAGATGGCAGAGCCACAAATCAGCGTAAACGCCTGGGTAACGTTCATATCATCTGCCAATTCCGGTTGCGTTGCCCGCACCGGATCAGGAAGATCCTCGGAGCCCAGGCCCTCCAGGAGCGCGAAGCCGCGCGCTGCCTTGTTCAAGCTTGCCAGGCGCATGGGCACACCGTTGAAGATCGCTTCAGCCAGTGGCAACAAGTCCGAAGGTTGGCCGGATTTCAGCTCAAGTTCGGCCTCGAGAAACACTTCGTTTAACCCGCCGGCCGAAACCGTCGCGCGATCAAGCGACAATTCAGCGGCAGCTTGCTCGACACCGAGCAGGACGCTGGTACGATCAACATTACAGTTGACCATTGGATTCAGGCCTTGGTTCGCAACCAGCTCAGTCATCTGATTGCGAACTTGCTCGTCTGAAATTCGATCGAGATCGATTGCTTCGTTTTCGACAATGTCTTCGATTTCGATCGGGTTTGATACGCCCTGACTTACACCGGTTTGCATCTTCACTGTTTGGGTGAGCTTTGGATTGTCACCACCAGATTTGCGTATCCTCAGGGTTACGCCATGGCGATGAAGCTCCAGATCACTTGTATCGAAATAGGTCGTTGGAAGTGTTTCGGTACCGAGAGGTGTCAACGCGAGGTCTGTTTGCCCAGCGTGATTCAGCAGATGCGCAAAATCGGTTTCCCGCAGATTGAGCTTGATCTCAAACTCGCGATCCAGATCAACTGCCAAGGAACTCTCCCATACTCAAACCGGCAATTATGATGACCCTGAATTTGTATTGCTAACATGAAATACTGCATCACGCCCTTTTTTACAAAGCGTTGCTCAAACTTTCATGGTTTGGGTTAATTTAGGTGGAGATCAAATAAACGCAGCAGACAGGAAACGATCGACCGCCTTGGTCACCGATCCGCTCTTGCTAATATCCCTGGCGATGGAACCGTGGGTGTAGTTGCGCCCGTCAAACAGGGTGACGCTGGTTCCCCTGCTGCGTAGTTCTCTAGCAAAACCGGTTGCGAGTGCCTTGCGGCGTTCATAGTCGGATCGTGAGTAAAGGATCAGGAATGGCGGGTAACCGCTGTTTCGATCGACATAGGTGATCGGCGAATATTTGACCCAATCCGACTGTCTCGTGCCAAATGCCTGGCGGTAGACCCTTGCCATGGAGTTGTTCCGCAGCCGGTAATATTCGGGCAGGTCGTAGGCTTGCACATCATTGGCAACCACGCCGCGAACGGGACCAGCAAGCTTTTTGACGGCAATCAGGGAAACAAGATGGGAACCGGCTGAGTGACCCATGATAACGATTTTCGAGGGATCGCCACCATATTTGCCAATGTTGTTCCGCACCCAACGAATGGACTTCACGATATCGGAAACCTGACCATCGATGGTTGTTTTTGGTACCGGCCTGTAATCGACCGAAACCAGCATGTATCCGCGAGACTTGGCATAGGATGGCAGGTTATAGACCTTGGTGCGCTCGCCTTTGATCCATCCACCACCATGGACATAAACAATGACCGGAACCTGCGTTTTCGGTTTTGCCGAAACCAATGCGAACAGGCCCTTTGGCCGATCAGGATGCGGCGAGTATATGTCAGCCTTGAGCGTTCCACTGACGTTGACGGTTTTCGGCTTTGTGCTGGCTTGATTTGTGGTTGTCTGACTGCTTCTTGCGACCGCAGAATATTGCGGATTATAAAAGGCCAGACCGCTGCCGCCGGTGGATTGACAAGCCGACAAACCGGCAAGACCGGCCATCAGGAAAATGCTCACAAAGAAAAGACGCATCATGCGACTCCAGGCGGGATTTGTGACTTGGGTAACATGGGCATTAGCGATTAGAAAGCCCGCGGAAATGGTTTTCTGGGGAGTGCACCAGATATGCAACATATCGGTTTTCCGGAAATCGAATCGGCAACTTTCAACCGCAATGATTACTGCATTAGCTCCCGACAATTTTGCAGATTACCGGGATGATCGAGCGCGATATTGCGGTGACCGATTATCCCCGGCTCATTCCTTTTTTTGCGGAATGACACGAACGCCCAATTCCTGTAGCTGGGCTGCCGTGGCATTGGATGGCGCTCCCATCAGGAGGTCGTTGGCCTGCTGGTTCATCGGGAACAACGCAATGTCACGCAAGTTCCTGGCGCCGGTCAACAGCATGACGATGCGGTCGATACCAGCGGCCATTCCGCCGTGCGGTGGCGCACCATATTGGAACGCTCGATACAGGCTACCAAACTCAGTTTCGATTTCCTCGCGACTCAGGCCAACATTTTCGAACGCCTTGACCATCAGATCCGGCATGTGGTTACGCACGCCGCCTGAAACGATCTCCGATCCGTTGCAGACAAGGTCATATTGATATGCCTTGATCGACAGCAGATCCTCGCTTTCAAGCGCCTCCAGTCCGCCTTGCGGCATGGAGAAGGGGTTGTGGGAGAAATCGATCTTCTTGTTGTCCTCGTCCCATTCGTAAAACGGGAAATCGACAATCCAGGCCAGTTCGAACCGGTCACGGTCGAGCAAGTCAAGCTCTTCGGCGGCGCGGTCGCGCGCCAATCCTGCAAAAGTGTGGAATTTTTTCGGATCACCTGCGGCAAAGAAACAAGCGTCGCCCGCCTCCAGACCCAATTGCTGACGCAGTGCTTCCGTGCGCTCCGGCCCAATATTCTTGGCAAGTGGACCAGCGCCTGCGATCGCGCCGTCTTCCTCGCGCCAGAAGATATAGCCCAGCCCAGGCTGGCCCTCGCCCTGCGCCCAGGAGTTCATCCGGTCGCAAAATGCCCGCGAGCCACCGGTCCTGGCAGGAATTCCCCATACCTGATGCTTGTCGGAAGCAGCCAGGATGTTGGCGAATACCTTGAAACCGGAATCGCGGAAATGGTCCGACACGTCCTCCATGACAATCGGGTTGCGCAGGTCCGGCTTGTCAGTTCCATATTTGCGGATTGCCTCGTCATAGGGGATGCGTGGAAAGGATTCGGTTACCGGCTTACCATCTGCAAATTCGATGAAGACGTCCCGCAAGACCGGTTCCATAGTCTCCAGGATTTCGTCCTGGGTGACGAAGCTCATTTCCACGTCGAGCTGATAAAATTCGCCATAGAAGCGGTCTGCCCGCGGATCTTCGTCACGGAAACAGGGTGCGATCTGGAAATACCGGTCAAAGCCGGAGACCATCAAAAGCTGCTTGTAGATCTGCGGCGCCTGCGGCAGCGCGTAGAACTCGCCCGGATGCAGTCTCGACGGTACCAGAAAATCTCGCGCACCTTCCGGGGAAGAAGCCGTCAGGATGGGTGTCTGGAATTCGTTAAAGCCCAGCTCTGTCATGCGGCGGCGCATGGATGAAATCACATGGGAGCGCTTGATCATGTTGGCGTGCATGGTCTCGCGGCGCAGGTCAAGGAAACGGTAGGTCAGCCGGATGTCTTCAGGATAGTCCGGCTCGCCGAAAACTGGTAGCGGTAGTTCAGCCGCCTTGGAAAGGACCTCAATCTCGCGTGCGAAGACCTCGATCTCGCCGGTGGGCAGGTTCGGGTTAATCGCTTCGTCGTCCCGTTCCTTGACCTCGCCGTCAACCCGGATCACCCATTCGCCGCGCACTTCCTCCGCGGTCTTGAATGCCGCGGAATCGGGATCGGCGACAATTTGCGTGACGCCGTAATGGTCCCGCAGATCGATGAACAAGAGGCCACCATGGTCTCTGACGCGGTGAACCCAACCTGAAAGGCGGACATTTGACCCGGCATCGGGCTTGCGGAGGGCAACACAAGTATGGCTGCGATAACGGTGCATGTTGTTTGTTTCCGGATATTTCTGGCGGGAATTTATCTGTCAGGAACGGGCTTTAACGCCAGGATAAATCCATGGTCAAAATTCGCGGGCGACAAACACATGAGAAGACTGATTTGTCAAGCTGCCGCTGCATTGGCGGGATCGAAATCGATATTGACTTGAGAAAATTATATCAATACATCATGATACATGGATATATCTAACGCCCTCAATTCCTTTTCCGCCCTGTCACAGGAAACCCGGCTTGCGGTGTTTCGACTGCTGGTGAAGGCTGGCACTTCCGGCATGGCTGCCGGCGAAATCGCGGCTGCGCTTGACGTTCGCCAAAACACGATGTCGGCAAATCTGGCGGTCCTGGCCCGTTCGGGGTTGATCAGTTCCCGCCGGGAGGGTCGGGTTATCCGCTATTTCGCGAATATGGAGGCGGTCAAGCAATTTCTCGCATTCATGCTGGAGGATTGCTGCGGTGGAAATCCTGAAAAGTGCCAGCCAGTTATCGATGAAATCTCTCTGGCCTGTTGAGGAGGAATCATGGACGACAAAGTCTACCACGTATTGTTTCTGTGCACCGCCAATTCCGCTCGTTCGATACTGGGCGAAGCAATCCTGAACAAGATCGGCAAAGACCGGTTCAAGGCATATTCGGCCGGGTCGCAGCCCAGGGGTGAGGTCAATTCCCATGCGATCAGCACGCTTGAAACACTCGGTTACGATACCGGAGAAGCGCGATCAAAGAGCTGGAATGAGTTTGCGGCCAAGGGCGCGCCCGAAATGGATTTCGTTTTCACGGTTTGCGACAGCGCCGCTGCAG
>JBCCEP010000295.1:0-5484 GCA_039030215.1 Pseudomonadota bacterium | reverse complement strand
ATTTGTCGATTTCCCCGACTACATCCTCAAGATCACCAGGGAGATCTGGGAAGATCGGGGTATCGCAACCCTGCACGATTATTACGCCCCCGATATCGTCGTACGGACCCCGGCTTCCGTGGTCGTCGGAAATGAAGGCGTTATCGCTGCAACCTTGGCAACCCTGGCGGAATTTCCCGACCGCCAACTGCTCGGCGAAGACGTCATCTGGTCCGGCACACCCGAAACCGGCATGCTGTCGTCACATCGCATCATCTCTACCGCAACGCATGCAGGCGACGGCGTCTATGGCAAGGCGACAGGGACAAAGCTGACCTATCGGATATTAGCCGACTGCCATGCCATCAAAAACCAGATCAACGATGAATGGCTGATCCGTGATCAGGGCGCGATTGTCCGGCAAATGGGATGGGAACCGAAGAACTACGCCCGCGACCTCATCATCCGGGAGGGTGGCCCAGAATCCTGCGTCAAACCCTGCACACCCGAAATCGACCGCGAAGGCCCTTACACCGGATCGGGAAACGACAATGAATGGGGTGCTCGCCTGGCAGACATGCTGACCGGTATCATGAACGCTGACATGTCTGTCATTTCCTCCGCATATGACCGGGCCGCCCAGTTGGAATATCCCGGTCACGTCACCGGGCATGGCTGGGATGCCGCCGACCAGTTCTGGCTTGGTTTGCGTGCATCCTTTCCTTCAGCTGAATTCAGAGTTCATCATCAGATCGGCCGGGAAGACTCCATGATGCCGCCGCGTGCTGCAATCCGCTGGAGCCTGACCGGCAAACATGACGGCTGGGGTAGTTTTGGTACGCCGACAAATGCTGATGTTCATGTGATGGGGATTACCCATGCCGAGTTTGGATCGCTGGTGGCAGGCAAATCGACCCTCCGCCGGGAATACACGCTTTTCGATGAAACGGCGATCTGGAAGCAGATCCTTTTGCAAACAGGAGAAGGTTTATGACACCGCAGGAATTTGAAGACCTCATTGTGCGTTACGGCGACCTGCGGCCGTGCCGGACCGCTTTTATCGATTCTCACACGCCCGGTTCAGACCAGAAGGAAAACTTCACCATTATAGGTGGTGGTGTCTCGGAAGCGGCGGACCAGCATGTGCATATCAACATTCCTCACGGCTTCAACATTGGTGCAGCCGGTCAGCCGCCCAGATGCCGGAATTCCTTGCATTCCCACCGCACCGCGGAAGTCTTCTTCGTGCTGAAGGGCCGCTGGCGTTTTTTCTGGGGCAGATGGGGTGATGCCGGCGAGGTGGTCCTGGAAGAGGGCGACATCTTCAATATCCCGACTGGAATATTCCGCGGCTTTGAAAATATCGGCAATGACTACGGAATGATCATGGCAATACTCGGAGGCAACGATGCCGGAGGCGGGGTGATCTGGGCCCCGCAAGTTATCGAGGACGCCAGGGATCATGGCCTGGTTCTGTCTGAGAAGGGGCGGTTATATGACACCAAGAAAGGTGAAGCACTGCCGGATGGTGAAGAGCCGATGCCATTGTTGAGCGATGAGGAATTGAAGGAATTTCCGGAACCGACCAGCATGCAGGTTGTCGGGGGCTATGTCCGCCGCTACTGGGACATGGTCGCCATATCTGACAAAGACCCGGTAACGGTCATCGGCGAGAAAGGCATCATCCGGGACAAGCCTGGCTTCGAGGTGGAGTTCATTTCACGAAAGTCCGCTACCGATCAAGAACAGTCCCATGACCAGCGCTCGGTACTGATCCCGCTTAAGGGTCATTGGCGCGTCGAAACCGATGACGGGCTTGTCACCCTTGCTCCAGGCGACACGATCAGCGTTCCCGAAAACGTCAAATACAGTGCTGTTCCGACCATGACCGGGGAAGCAGCACTTTATCGCGTGGTCGGAACCGAAGATCCGCCGGGCCCGACCTGGACTGGAAATTGAGGGTAAGGCCATGGCGCAGATATCAGTTACCCATGTAGGATCCCTGCCGCGCAGCCAGAAAGTCGTGGATTTCATCTTCGCGCGCGAGCAGGAGGAACCTTACGAGGAATCAGAATTCGACGCAGCCATGTCGCACGCCGTCGACGAGACGGTTGGTAAACAGGCCGAGGCCGGCGTCGACATCGTATCCGATGGCGAGACATCCAAAATCTCCTACGCCACCTATGTAAAGGACCGCTATACCGGCTTTTCCGGCGACAGTCCGCGCAATGCGCCCGCTGATCTCAAAATGTTTCCTTCGTTTCTGGAACGCCTTGCCAATGAGGGAGGGACCCCGAAATATGCCCGGCCCATGTGCACCGGCGAGGTGGTGTCGAAGGGGCAGGGCGAACTGGGAAAGGATATTGCCAATCTCAAAACAGCGATGGACAAGCATGGCGTCAAACGCGGATTCATGAACGCTGCTTCGCCGGGTGTTATCTCGCTGTTTCTGCAAAATGCGCATTATCCCACCCGCGATGCCTATCTGGCAGCCCTGGCCGATGCAATGCGCGAGGAATATGAAACCATCGTTGCCGCCGGACTTGATCTGCAGCTCGATTGTCCGGATCTGGCACTGTCCCGCCATATGCTCTTCACGGATTTGTCGGATGAGGAATTCATCAAGGTTGCCGCCGGCCATGTTGAAGCGCTGAACCACGCGCTTGCCAACATTCCCGCCGACAAGGTTCGTATTCATATCTGCTGGGGCAATTATGAAGGACCGCATGTCTGCGACATTCCAATGGGCAAAATGTTCGACACGCTGATGAGCGCAAAGGCCCGCTATACGCTTTTTGAAACTTCCAATCCGCGCCACGGCCATGAATGGACGGTCTTCCGCGACCGCAAGGCTGACATCCCCGAGGATAAGATCCTGATTCCGGGTGTCGTTGATACCACGACAAACTTTGTGGAACATCCAGAACTGGTGGCTGAGCGGATCAAACGCTTTGTCGATATCGTTGGCGCCGAAAGAGTAATCGCGGGTTCGGATTGCGGGTTCGGGACCTTTGCAGGTTTTGGTGCTGTTGATCCTGACATCGCCTATGCCAAGCTGAAATCCTTGCGCGAAGGTGCAGATATTGCCGCCAGCCGGATCTGAGGTGAGATGCCGGAGACACTTCTACTCTTGCCCGGGATGATGTGCGACGAAAGACTTTTCACGCCGCAGATCGAGGCATTCGGAAACGCCTACGATGTCCACGTCCCCCAACTCTCTGAACCATCCATCGAAGCTATGGCGCGTTCTGTTTTTGATGGTGCGCCCGCAGGCGCACTCAATATTGCCGGCTTGTCGATGGGCGGCATCGTCGCCATGGCGATGGCCGGAATTGCACCGGAGCGAATATCACGCCTTGCCCTTCTCGATACCAACCATCATGCCGACCTGACCGAACGCCATGAAATCCGCAATCGGCAGATTGAGGAAGTACTGGCTGGAAAACTCCGCGCAATCATCATCGAGGAAATGAAGCCGGTCTATCTGGCCGAGAGAAATCGAGGCAATCAGACCTTGCTCGATCTGTTGGTCGAAATGGCAATGGATGTCGGCGCCGATGATTTTGTTGCGCAGTCGGTTGCCTTGCGGGACCGGCCTGATCAAGCTGCTGTACTGCGTAACCTTCAAGCCCCCACACTCATTCTTTGTGGGGAAGAAGATCGTCTTTGCCCCCTGGAACGCCATCAGGAAATGGCCGGACTTATGCCGAATGCAGAACTGGAAATCGTGTCGGGTGCCGGGCATATTACAACACTGGAAAATCCCGATGCCGTAAACGCCGCACTTCGAAACTGGCTGTCAAGGAGACCTGCCGATGGAACTTCCTGAGATTACCCCTGAGCTTTCCGTTCTGCTGAAAGAAGTAGACACGCCAACTGTCTGCAATGCGGTCGAGACCGCACAGGGCAAGCGCGGTTTCGATCAATTTACCAGATCGCCTGTTACGCCTGCTGATCCGAACCTGCCGGCCTTCTTTGGTATTGCGAGAACCGCCCGCATATGTGGTTCGCGCCCACCATCCGGACCACCTGAGACAGCAAAGGAACAACGCCTGGCGTATTATCGTTACATGGCAGAACCAACACTGCCTAGGATAGCCGTGATCGAGGATATCGATGAAGAGCCGATCGGAGCCTTTTGGGGCGAGGTCAACACGACCGTCCACAAGGGTCTCGGCGTATCAGGCGTATTGACAAATGGTTTGGTGCGGGATCTTGGTGACGTGGCGCCGGGTTTCCAGGTTCTGGCCGGCGGCGTTGGTCCCAGTCATTACTTTGTCCATGTCGTTGAAATTGACATGCCGGTTAATGTTCTTGGATTGAAGGTCAATCCGGGCGACTTCATCCACGCCGATCGTCATGGCGCGGCCGTCGTACCACCGGAGATTCTGCCCGAATTGGCAGACGCCATCCGGCAGATGCAGGAAGGCGAACAGTTGGTCATTGGTCCGGCAAAGGAGCCGGGATTTGATATAGCTGCCCTTGAAAAAGCATGGGAAGCCTTTGAAAATGCACGTAGCTGATACTTGCCTTGGTTTCTAATTACAGGGTGCCGGTATCAAATTTATGCGATGAATAACAAGCTAAAGCCTGCCGAATGCTTGTATCTCGGCTGCGAATACCTATCCTCTTTACAATAATCCAAATGACATTTTCGCGAATTATTTGGAGGCATCCAATGAAAAGTCTGCCGACAGGTTTAGGTATCACTGCGGTGCTTGCAGCAGTTGCCTTCTGGACCTTTATCGCAATTCAGCCACAGGCAATGGCACAGTCAACGGGTACCGACATGGAAAAAATGGAAGAACAAAAGGCAACATCGCGCAAATCAATCGAGTGGTGGAACAGCAATTTCCAGGTCGATCCCGACAGCCTGTTTGCGCCTGGTTACATCAACCATCAGGAACCGATTGCCGCAAGCGATGGTGAGAAGGGCGTGACGCTTGATGAGCTGAAGGTGATCATTTCCTCCTACCAACAGGCCTTTCCGGACACTAAGGTCGAATTCCAGATTCAGATGGTGGAGGGAAACCGGGTTGCGACCCACTGGACGTTTGAAGGAACCCAGAAAGGCACCTATGAAGGCCTGGCTCCGACCAACAAGACGGTTTCCTGGTCAGGCATCTCCATTGACGAATTCGATGCAAACGGCAAGATCACACAGACCTGGGTGGTCTGGGACAAGTATTCCCTTTTTCAAGCGCTGGGCCTGATCCAGTAAGCGGGTATCAGCCTTCAAAATATCGATAAAGAAAGTAGAAAAACACGGACCCCACGGCAGCAGCAGCAATCGTCGCGGTCCGGGTCGTCTTTTCCGAAGCGTTGAGCCACATCGCGGTCATCATGGTGACATAGCTGAAAACCAGCACGATGATAAACCACGCCATCATTTGACCTGCGCCGAATGTGCCTTGCCTATGCATGACGTTGAGCGCCTCTCATATTTTTCTATCTATCCCGCATTTAGGCCTTGGGCCAGACAAGGCGACCGGCATGCGGACCGCT
>JBCCEP010000294.1:0-5495 GCA_039030215.1 Pseudomonadota bacterium | reverse complement strand
CAGTGAAGCGTCCCTTGCCGGTCCCACGCACGCTGGATGAAGCCATGATCGGTGAACCGGATACCAATTCGATTACCGGTGGGATAGGTCAATGATGGATAACGGTCTGAAATATTGTCGTTATTGCCGCATTGCCGCGTTTTTGGCGGAGGTGGTGGCATGAACCAAAACATCCGTCCGGGAAGTGTTTCTGCAGAGAAAATTCGCGAGGGGTATATTGCCAGCCAGTTGCGGTTCGATGGCTCGGGAAAGACCGCAGTCTTGCGGGCGCGCTCCCGGATAACGCTGGCGATCATCTGTGTTGCCATTTGCTATTCTGTCATTGCTGCGCGGTTGATGTTTTTTGGGTTTCTGGAGCCCGATCATTCGGTCAGCAGAATATTGGCCGATACTGCAATTACGGCGCGGCGGCCGGACCTGCTCGACCGGAATGGCGAGGTGCTGGCGACCGATATCAATACGGCTTCGCTTTACGCAGAACCGCGGCGGGTGGTGGACGCTGATGAGGCGCTGGAACAGATCTCCGGCGTGCTGCCGGACCTCGATCTGAAACAGGTCTACAAGAAGCTTGTATCGAAGGCCGGATTTGTCTGGCTCAAGCGTGAGCTGACCCCATCACAGCAAAACCAGATCCTGGCACTTGGCATTCCAGGTATCGGATTCCGGCGCGAGACGCATCGGTTCTATCCCAAGGGGCCAATTGCTTCGCATATTGTCGGGCATGTGAATGTCGACAATGCCGGCATTGCGGGAATTGAAAAATTCATCGACGATCGCGGTTTGAAGGACCTTCGCAATGCGGGAATGATGGGATCCAACCGGATTGAGCCGGTGAAACTGGCGACCGATTTACGGGTTCAGCATTTTGTCCGCGACGAACTTGCCAAGGGTATCGAGCGATACAGCGCGATTGCAGCAGGCGCGATCGTTCTGAACGTAAATTCCGGGGAAGTCGTCGCGATGGCTTCACTCCCGGATTACGACCCGAATGTGCCCGCCGGCGCATTGGAGAAGGACCGGTTCAACCGGATTTCAGCCGGGCTATTCGAGATGGGTTCTACTTTCAAGGCCTTTACGACAGCGATGGCGCTTGATAGCGGCCGGGTGAGCCTGTCGGATCAGTTTGATGCGACGAAGCCTATCCGGATCGCCGGCTTCACGATCAATGATTTCCACGGAAAACGCAGGGTATTGTCTGTTCCCGAGGTGTTTATCTATTCCTCCAATATCGGGACGGCCAAAATGGCTGACACGCAAAGCATCTTCGAACACAGGGAATTTCTGCAGCGCATGGGGTTGTTGTCACGTTCCGAAATCGAGTTGCCAGAAGTGGCAAGGCCGGTCGAGCCGGCAAAATGGAAGAAAATCAATTCGGTCACGATATCCTATGGGCATGGCATGACAACCACGCCCCTGCAGACTGCGGTGGCGGCTGCGGCATTGGTCAATGGCGGCAAATTGATCCCGCCGACCTTGTTTAGCCGGTCGGTCGAACAGGCCGATGCGCTGGCAAAGCAGGTGATCAAGCCGCGAACCAGTGACGCGATGCGATATCTGATGCGGCTGAATGTCGAAGAGGGTTCCGGCAAGCGGGCAGAAGTTCCCGGCTACCGGGTAGGGGGCAAAACCGGTACTGCCGAGAAGGTCGTCAACGGAAGATATTCAAACGATAAGCGATTTAATGCATTTCTTGCCGCATTTCCGATAGATAATCCGCAGTATGTAGTCCTGGTAATCATCGATGAACCGAAGCCGGAGGAGGGTAAAGCCGGCGCTACAGCGGGCAGCAATGCAGCGCCCATGGTCGCCTCGATAATTCGAAGGTCAGCACCGGTGCTGGGGATTGTGCCGGACTTTGGGGATGCAACCGGTCCGCTAATGGCTAATCGATGAATGTACATTAACTGGCCATAGCGTTATCAGGATCATGGAGCCGAATAGTGATTCGGTGCCGGTGAGAAAGACGCACTCTATGGAATTGGGCACGCTGGTCGGCGCGGAGTTTGAATTAGACAATGGGGCTTTCGATGTGGAAATCGGAGGTATCTCCGCCGATTCCCGCCTTATCGAACCCGGATTTCTGTTTGCCGCCCTGCCTGGCAGCAAGGCTGATGGGCTGAGTTTTGTCGATGATGCGATTGCCAATGGTGCCGCTGCGCTGCTGGTCTCCGATGACGCGAAATTAGGTGAGACGAAACTTCCGGTATTGCGCGCCGATGAACCAAGGCATGCGCTGGCGGTTCTTGCAGCGCGGTTTTTCCCCAATCAGCCTGAAACAATGGCGGCAGTGACCGGCACGGCCGGGAAGACTTCGGTTGCCGCTTTTTTGCGGCAGATCTGGTCAGCAGAGAGCATAAATGCTGCGAGCATCGGCACAATTGGCGTGATATCCGAACAGCTGAAAGTCTATGGTAGCCTGACCACGCCCGACCCGGTCGAATTGCACAAATTGCTGGACAGGCTTGTCGGCGACGGTGTTACCCATGCGGCGATGGAAGCGTCTTCCCATGGTCTCGACCAGCACCGCTTGGACGGGGTTCGCCTGAAGGTAGGCGGATTCACGAATTTGGGCCGGGATCACCTGGATTATCACCCGGATACGGAATCGTATTTTGCGGCGAAGATGTTGCTGTTTCGCGAACGATTGCCGAAGGGTTCGCCGGCGGTGATTTTCGCAGATGATCCGTGGTCTGAACGTACGATCAAGACCTGTTCGGATTCCGGGTTGGAGGTATTGACGGTCGGCAGGCAGGGCGAGTTCTTGTCACTCAAGCGCGTCGAGCATGAGCGCTTTCGGCAGGTCGCCGAGATTCAATCAGAAGGTATCATCTATCGAATAGAATTTCCGCTTGCCGGTGATTTTCAGATATCGAATGCCCTGGTCGCCGCCGGCATGGCGATTGCGACGGGCAGCAAGCCCAGTGCCGTCATGAAATCTCTGGAGCATCTCGAAGGGGCGTCAGGGCGTCTGGAACTGGTCGGCCGGACTGCAGATGGCGTGCCAGTTTATGTCGACTATGCGCACAAGCCTGATGCCCTGGAAAACGTTCTAAAGTCGCTTCGCCCATTTACCAGCGGCAAGCTGGTGGTCGTTTTCGGTTGTGGTGGCGATCGCGATCCGGGAAAAAGGCCGATCATGGGCGAGATTGCCGATCGACTGGCTGACATCACCATCGTCACCGATGACAATCCCAGAACCGAGGATGCAGCGACCGTCAGGGCGGCCATCATGGAGGCCTGTCCGGATGCCGTTGAAATTGCCGACAGGCATCAGGCGATCGAGTCGGGAATTGATCTCCTCACCAAGGGAGACGCGCTTGTCGTAGCCGGGAAGGGGCATGAAGAGGGGCAGATTGTCGGCGCAGAAGTTCTACCATTTTCCGATCATGAAGTCGTGCGCAGCATCTTGAAAAAGCAGGCCGGTGAGAACGCAGGGAGCGAACATGCTCTGGGCCGTTGACGACATGATTGCTGCAATTGGCGCCCGGCCAATTGGTAACATGCCCGAAGGCGTGGATGGAATATCCATTGATACCCGTACCCTGCAGCCAGGGGATGCGTTTTTCGCGATCAAGGGTGACCGGTTCGATGGTCATGACTTTATGACCTTTGCCATGAAGGCAGGCGCCACGCTTGCAGTTGTCAGCGAAGACAAGCTGGTAGCGCTCGGTTCGGTTCATATCCCATTGCTGGTAGTTCGTGATGTCATGGAAGCGATGCGAATGCTGGCAAGGGCCGCCCGCAAACGCAGTCTCGCAAACATTGTCGCAATTACCGGCAGTGTCGGCAAAACAACCACCAAGGAAATGATGCGCACTGTGCTGGGAGCTTCTGGCCTCGTTCATGCTTCCACCGCATCCTTCAACAATCATTGGGGTGTGCCGCTTTCGCTTGCAAGAATGCCGATAAATGCAGAATTCGCGGTATTTGAAATCGGGATGAATCACCCGGACGAAATTCGCCCGCTGGTAAAGCTTGTATCTCCCCATATCGCGATGGTGACCAATATTGCCCCGGCTCATCTGGGGAACTTCAAAAGCCTGGCAGCTATTGCTCGGGCCAAGGCGGAGATTTTTGAAGGCGTAACCAAGAAGGGTGATGCAATCATAAATCGCGACAGCCGTTACTTTGGTCAATTGTCGAAAGCGGCAACGGCTGCCGGGGTCAAGAAGATTTATTCGTTCGGAAAGCGCAGTAAATCAGATTTTCGTCTGCTTTCGCTCAAGACAAATCGATATGGCTCCAATGTTCATGCCTCGATTGGGGGAACCGACGTACATTTCGAATTGAAGGCGCCTGGAGAACATCTGGTCTACAACGCATTGGCGGTGCTTGGGGCGGCGAAACTTGCGGGTGCGGAACTGGACAAGGGTATTGAAGCCTTGGCCAATGTCATGCCCGGCGAGGGTCGTGGCAAACAGCACAAGATTGAATTCCGCGATGGCGAAATAACGGTCATCGACGAAAGCTACAATGCCAATCCGGTATCTGTGAAAGCGGCACTTGGTGTACTTGCGTCGGTCAAGCCAAAGGGCAAGGGACGGCGTGTCGCGATACTCGGCGACATGCTTGAATTAGGGCGCAATTCAGCAAAGCTTCATCGAGAACTCGCCGAAACGATCATGGAATGCAAAACCGACGTGGTCTTGCTCGCCGGTCCGGAAATCGAGCCGCTGGCCGATGAATTGGTCAGGCCGTTCTTCGGCGGGCATTATGAAAATGCAGAAGAACTTCTCAAAGCGCTGAAGCGCAAATTGTTGCCGGGCGACGTAATCCTGGTGAAAGCTTCCAACGGAATGAAATTCGCGACGATTGTCGACGGCCTGCGGGAATTGCAACCCGCCGCTGCCGTTCAATAATACAGGACAAGCATGCTCTATTATCTTTCTCAGGAACTGTCTGCCCATCTCTCGTTTTTCAACCTGTTTCGGTACATCACGTTCCGGACAGGTGGCGCGCTGATCACGGCCGCATTGTTCGTGTTCCTGTTTGGTCCGAAGATGATCAGCTCGCTCAAGATCAGGCAGGGCAAGGGTCAACCCATTCGGGCGGACGGGCCCGAGACGCATTTCGCAAAGGCAGGAACGCCTACCATGGGTGGGTTGATGATTCTGTCAGGTGTGCTGGTGACGGCGCTGATCTGGGCGAATTTGAGCAATGTCTATGTCTGGGTGGTCATAATGGTGACCCTGGGCTTTGGCGCGATCGGGCTCTATGACGACTATCTGAAGGTTACCAAGGCTACCGAGAAAGGTTTTTCCGGCAGGTTCCGATTAACGCTGGAATTCCTGATTGCCGCGGTCGCCTGCATTGCCATCATGAAAGCCGGTGAAGAGCCGTTTTCCAGTTCGCTCGCCTTCCCATTCTTCAAGGATCTGTTTCTTAACCTGGGCTGGTTTTTTGTTCCCTTTGCAGCGTTTGTAATCGTAGGGGCTGGCAACGCGGTAAACTTGACCGATGGTCTCGACGGGCTGGCAATTGTGCCGGTGATGATT
>JBCCEP010000293.1:0-5501 GCA_039030215.1 Pseudomonadota bacterium | reverse complement strand
CTTATGGAATATGCCGCTGAAGCTTCCAATGCGCCGCTGGTTTCCATTAGAAGTGAAAAGTACAAATACAATCGCTGCTCACTGGACCCGGAGCAATTATTTGACATTGATGCCGACCCGCACGAATTGACCAATCTTGCTCAGGATCCGGCGCATGCAGCATGTTTGGCCGAACTGCGGAAACAGGCGGATGCCCGCTGGGATCTGGAGAAGTTTGATGCCGAGGTTCGCGACAGCCAGGCGCGGCGCTGGGTAGTCTATGAAGCCTTGCGCAACGGTGCCTACTACCCCTGGGACTACCAACCACTGCAAAAGGCATCCGAACGGTATATGCGCAATCACATGGATCTGAATATCGTCGAGGATCGACAGCGTTTTCCCCGCGGGGATTGAACGGACAAACAATTCCGCAATCACGAGTTCAACAATATTCCTTCGGCGCGACACCGAATTCACGTCGAAAGGCACGTGAAAACGCGCTGGCATTGCTGTAGCCACACCGCACTGCGATCTCGGAGACCGGCATGGTATTGGCCTCCAAAAGCTTCTTGGCTGCATTTAACCGCAGGCGTCTATAAACAACATCCGGCGTCGTCCCGAGCGCACGAACAAACCGTTTCTCCAGATCCCGTTGACGACTATTTGAAAGCCTGGCCAGGGCTGGAATGGAGAGCGGATGTTCGATATTTGCTTCCATCGCCAACAGGCACCTGTCCACGCGGCGGTCCTTGCTGATCGGTGGAATGGATTGGCCGAATTTTGCGTGCTCAACCATAAACAACTGCGCGATCTCCAAGGCGAGAACCGTGCCATGCAATTCTGCGATCAGGTCAAGGACAAGCTCGAAAGAGGCCATTGCCCCGCCGCAGGTAATCACGCCATCATCCTCAACCCAGCGTGCCCGTTGGACCTGAACATCGGGAAACCGCTCTGCAAATGCATCGATCTCGTCATAGTGGATCGTGGCATCACGGTTTTCCAATAGCCCGGCGGTGGCCAACAACCAGCTTCCGGTGTCCAGCGCTGCAACTTTTTTGTATCGCTTGGCGCCCGTGCGAATTGCCTGAAGACACCTTGTCGTTGTCAGGGATCTGAAATCATAACTGGAAACGACAAATAGAATATCGCCAGAATATTGATCCGAAAGACGCGTGGTAGGCATGACCGGCAAACCGCTGGATGATCGCACCGGTTTATCGTCCAGCGTGACGATGTGCCATTCAAAGGCCTGTCGGTGCAATAGCGTGTTTGCCGCCCGGAACGGTTCCAGCGCATTTGCCAGGCAATGATTGGAAAACTGATCGAACAACAAGATGCCGATTTGCCAGGTATGCGGATTTGATTTCGACCAAGACTGCATAATAACGAATATATCTGCACAGTAAAATTGGTCAATCTCGTCGATCCTGACTACATAAAGGGAGGAATCAATGCCCCTTGCTATAACGAAGGATGTCTTTATCACCTGTGCGGTCACCGGATCCGGCGGCACGCAGGAACGATCCCCCCATGTCCCGCGAAGTCCTGAGCAAATAGCCGACAGTGCGATTGCCGCTGCGAGGGCCGGCGCGGCCATCGTCCATTGCCATGTCCGCGATCCCGAGACCGGCGCACCATCCAGACGCCTGGATCTGTACCGGGAGGTTACTGACCGCATTCGTCAGGCCGAGGTTGACGTCGTCCTCAATCTCACCGCCGGCATGGGTGGCGACATGGTCTTTGGTTCAACCGAGGCACCGCTGCCCGTCAATACAACTGGGACTGACATGGTCGGCGCCAGCGAAAGAATGGCGCATATTGCCGAATGCCTGCCGGAAATCTGTACGCTTGATTGCGGCACCATGAATTTCGCCGAGGCAGATTACGTGATGACCAACACGCCAGGCATGCTGCGGGCCATGGGCACGATGATGACCGACCTTGGTGTGAAGCCAGAAATCGAGGCATTCGATACCGGCCATCTGCGATTTGCGATTCAATTGGTGAAAGAGGGCGTGATTACCTCTCAGGCGCTCGTGCAGCTTTGCATGGGCGTGCCCTGGGGTGCGCCCGACGACCTGAACACCTTCATGGCGATGGTCAACAATGTGCCATCTGATTGGCATTGGTCGGCCTTTAGTCTCGGTCGCCATCAAATGCCCTACGTCGCCGCAGCGGTTTTGGCAGGGGGTAATGTTCGGGTCGGCCTGGAGGACAATCTGTTCCTGGAAAAGGGCGTGCTCGCAACCAATGAACAACTTGTTGAACGCGCAGTCGGTATCATCGAAGGCATGGGTGCCAGGGTGATGGGGCCGGAAGAGGTTCGTGCCAAGCTCGGTCTGACCAAACGTGCTCCAAGGCAAAAGTGAGGGCGCGATGAAGGCTGCCATTATTGGAGGTGGGGTTATCGGCGGCGGTTGGGCGGCACGCTTCCTGCTTAACGGTTGGGACGTTGCTGTCTTTGACACCGATCCGCACGCTGAGACAAAGATTTTAGATGTTCTCGAAAATGCACGTCGCGCGCTGCCTGCGATCTACAACAGGTCACTCCCTGCAGAGGGAAAACTCTGGTTTCATGACGACATTGCCGACGTCGCCGCAGGCGCTGCCTGGATACAGGAGAGCGTTCCGGAACGGCTCAAACTCAAGCATGATGTGCACTCCGAAATTGCCAAACATGCTTCAGCAGATGCGGTGATAGGGTCTTCGACATCGGGCTTCAAACCTTCGGAATTGAACAGGAACGAAACACAGGTCATTGTCGCCCATCCATTCAACCCGGTCTATTTGCTTCCCCTGGTGGAACTCGTCGGCGACCCAATCCAGACCGAGACCGCTGCACAGATTTTGCACGAAATTGGCATGTATCCGCTAACCGTTCGAAACGAGATCGATGCGCATATCGCTGATCGTTTGTTGGAAGCCGTCTGGCGCGAAGCGCTTTGGCTGGTCAGCGATGGCGTTGCAACCACAGCCGAAATCGATGAAGCAATCCGGATGGGATTTGGCCTCAGATGGGCCCAGATGGGTTTGTTTGAAACCTATCGCATTGCTGGCGGTGAGGCCGGAATGCGCCATTTCATGCAGCAATTTGGTCCGGCCCTTTCTTGGCCCTGGACCAAGCTGATGGACGTTCCGGAGTTCACTTCTGAGCTCGTGGATCTGATTGCGGAGCAATCTGATGCGCAATCAAGCCACATGTCGATCCGGCAACTGGAGCGTCTGCGCGATGACAATCTTGTCGGTATGATGCGCGCGCTGCGAAAATCCGGCAGCGCTGTCGGCAAGGTTATCACGGACCATGAAGCGCAGTTTGAAGATCTTTCCAGCGGCGAACTGCCAGTCACCGGTCACCGGCAGATACCAGTGAGCTGGACGGATTATAACGGCCATATGAATGAGGCGCATTTTCTGGAGGCAAGCGCGGAGGCAACCGACCGCTTCCTGGAAATGATCGGGGCTGGTCCGGATTATGTGACGACCGGCAGGAGTTACTTCACGGTGGAAAATCATGTCCGATATCTGGCCGAATTGCATGCTGGCGAAAATCTGAAAATCACCACGCAGGTACTGGCAGGCGCTGGAAAGAAGCTTCACCTGTTTCACAACCTCTCGGGCGCCGATGGGCGGTTATCCGCTACCGTGGAAACGCTGCTTTTGCATGTCGATTTAGATACCCGGCGAAGCTGCGATCCAGATGCTGAGATCGCAGAAGTACTCGGTCAATTCGCGACCGCACATGCCAAGCGGGGTTTACCCGAGGGTGCCGGGCGATTTGTCGGTCAGCGTGCCTAGCGCTCGTTTCGCGACACAACGGAGCCAAATGATGATGGACATAAATCAATTGAGGATCCTCTCATGCAATTTGGACTGACCGAAGAACAGGAAATGATCGTCACGACCGTTCGATCATTTGTCGAAAAGGAAATTTATCCGCATGAGGCGCTTGTCGAGCGGACAGGAGAGGTGCCGCATGAGATTGGTGATCACATCAAACAGCGTTGTATCGAACTTGGTTTCTATGGCTGCAATTTTCCCGAAGAGGTTGGTGGGGCTGGTCTGAGTCATCTGGAGCTTGCCCTTGTCGAGCGGGAATTGGGCCGCGGTTCCATGGCACTTACCCATTTCTTTGGGCGACCGCAAAACATTCTGATGGCTTGTGACGAAGAGCAAAGGGAAAGATACCTGCTGCCGTCCATTCGCGGTGAAAAAATGGATGCCCTTGCAATGACCGAACCTGGTGCCGGTTCGGATGTACGCGGCATGAAATGCCAGGCGGTCCAGGATGGGGATGACTGGGTCGTCAATGGCTCCAAGCATTTCATTTCAGGAGCCGAACACGCAGACTTTTTCATCGTCTTTGTAGCGACTGGCGTCGACGAGACCGAAAGGGGCAAAAAGAAACGCATCACAACATTTCTGGTCGATCGCGGCACCCCAGGTTTCGAAGTCCGCGACGGCTACAATTCGGTTAGCCATAAAGGCTACAGGAATTCAACGCTCTATTTCGACAATTGCCGCCTGCCGAAATCACAGATCCTGGGTGCCGTTGATGGCGGCTTTGCAGTCATGAACGAATGGCTCTACGCCACTCGGCTGACAGTAGCTGCAATGTGCGTCGGTCGCGCCCGGAGGTGTTTTGAATATGGATTGAACTATGCTGCCGAAAGGAAGCAATTCGGACAGCAGATCGCGAAGTTTCAGGGCATTAGTTTCCAGGTCGCCGATATGATCACCGAGATCGATGCTGCCGATTGGCTGACCCTGGCTGCTGCCTGGCGCCTGGACAACAATCAGCCGGCAAACCGCGAAATTGCCTCCGCCAAACTATACGCTTCAGAAATGCTGGCCAGAGTTACCGACACAACGCTGCAAATCTTCGGTGGAATGGGTTTGATGGATGATTTCCCAATCGAGCGGTTCTGGCGGGATGCGCGTGTCGAGCGCATCTGGGACGGCACCAGCGAAATCCAGCGGCACATTATCAGCCGCGAGCTGTTTCGCCCGCTTGGTGCGTAAATGTCGAAACTGGATCGACTATTTCGACCCGGATCAATCGCCGTCATTGGCGGTGGCAATTGGTGCAGTAATGTTGTCGAACAGTGCAGAAAAATCGGATTTCCCGGCTCCATCTGGCCGGTCCATCCCAACAAGATGGAAATGGCCGGATTTCCGGTTTACCAATCTGTCACTGATCTACCTGATACGCCTGACGCGGCGTTCATTGGTGTCAATCGAAACGCGACGATAGAGATAGTGCGTGAGCTCTCGGAGATTGGCACAGGCGGTGCGGTCTGTTTTGCCTCGGGTTTTCTGGAACTGGATGAGGGGAAAGGAGAGGGCGGGGAGCTGCAGAATCGACTGCTCGAAGCAGCCGAAGATATGCCGATCATCGGTCCCAACTGCTATGGGTTTTTGAACTACCTGGATGGCGTTGCCCTCTGGCCCGATCAACACGGCGGTCTGCGACAAGAGCGCGGTGTCGCGATCATTACCCAAAGTTCGAATATCGCAATCAACCT
>JBCCEP010000292.1:0-5515 GCA_039030215.1 Pseudomonadota bacterium | reverse complement strand
TCACCGGAAACCATTGATCAATATTCCAAGGATATCTCGGCATTCATGATGTGGGCTGCAGAACCGCATCTGGTCGAACGCAAGGCGATGGGTTTCAATGTCATGATATTCCTCGCAGTGTTCGCGATCCTACTGTATCTGACCAAGAAGAGAATTTGGGCGGAATTCAAGCGGAAAGAGCAGGAAGCCTGATAGCGCTCCTGTTCTTGTTTCCTATGCGTGATGAAATCGACATGAATTGAATTAGGGGCCTTGCAATGCAAGGCCCTTGCTGCTTTCTGGCGTCAATAAATCAGGGTGGAGGGCAACGAAGCATGGATACAAGCCTGCGGGAACAATTGATCCAATCAATCCGCACGATCGAAGGCTATCCCAAACCGGGTATTCAGTTCCGTGACATCACCACCTTGCTGAACCAGCCGAAAGCGTTTCGCCGTGCGATTGACGAGTTGGTGCATCCATATGCAGGAATCGGGATAGAGCAGGTTGCCGGGATCGAGGCGAGGGGGTTTATCCTTGGTGGGGCGGTTGCGCATCAATTGTCAGCCGGTTTCGTGCCAATACGAAAAAAGGGAAAATTGCCGCACGAGACTGTTCGCATAGCCTACAGCCTGGAGTATGGCATTGACGAAATGGAGATGCACCGGGATGCGGTGAAGCCAAAGCAAAAGGTGGTTCTCGTTGACGATCTCATTGCAACAGGGGGTACTGCGGAAGGTGCCGTCAAACTGCTGCAGCAGATGGGTGCAGATGTGGTTGCAGCATGTTTTGTGATCGATTTGCCAGATTTGGGTGGCCGCAAGAAGATAGAATCGCTCGGTGTCCCGGTCCGTACCCTGGTTGAGTTCGAGGGCCATTGAGTAAGTTGAAAGCCGGAATTTGGTTTTCACCAAGTTTTGGTCCAGCCGGTTTTCTGGGGAATTCCTCTGAAGTGGAAGTCAAATTGGCACTTCGTCCGGATTAGTAACCCAAACCAAGTTAACTCCTGTTTGAATATTGGCGAATTACCTTGATATGAGCTGTGGCCAATGAGAAAAGGTGTCCATACTTCATAAATAGATTTGTTTATTCGG
Organism: Pseudomonadota bacterium; assembly: GCA_039030215.1. Classification (GTDB taxonomy): domain Bacteria; phylum Pseudomonadota; class Alphaproteobacteria; order Rhizobiales; family Rhizobiaceae; genus BOKV01. The sequence goes on along the minus strand of JBCCEP010000292.1, from coordinate 4,442 downwards.
TGGGAATGATGACAGATTTAAAGACAGCAGTTGGTACGGCGGTTGAGCAGGGCATCGTCTCGCAGGAACAGGGCGAGCAACTGACGGACCATTTCATCAAGCAGGGGGTGGATGTCGGTCCCGTTGAAATGTTTGACGAACTGTACCGGCCTGCGGAAGAGCCGGCTGTCGAAGTGGAAGAAAGTGAATCTCCACGGTTTGTGCGGGGATTTCATGACATTCTCATCACCATAGGCATCACGGCAGCTTTGGCGGGTCTGTGGGGGCTGCTGGGCAATATTGCAGTGCTGATTGCCACAATCGGGCTGGCGGAGATCCTGATCCTGCGCCAACGTCTGGCATTGCCGGCTTTCTGCCTGACCCTGTTTTATGCAGCTGCCGCAATTTCGATCATGGCGCCATTTGCCGAACGTCTGGCAGACGAACAGAGTACGGCACTTGGCGGCCTTGGTTTGTTTCTGGCTCAACCCATCGTGCTTTTGCCGTTTTACTGGCGATACCGGGTTCCGGTTTCGCTTGCAGTCATGATCCTCGGCGGTTTCATGGCCAGTTATATGCTTGTCATGGCAGGTATCGACGTGACGGTAGCCGGCGATGTGTTCGAGTCCAGGCCGTTTCTCTCGATCGTCGTGGCCTTGGTCTTCGCCGTTGTACTATTCGTTATAGCGATGGCATTTGATCTCGGCGACCGGTTTCGTGTCACCCGGCGGTCCGATGTAGCGTTCTGGCTGCATCTGGCAGCAGCCCCGGCGCTGCTCTATACGCTGTTTGCTGTCCTCTTGTTTGACGACAACAGTTACATCTGGTGGGCAAGAAATCCCGGCCTGAACGAGGCAGTCGTAGCGATGGTCGTCATCACCATCTTCATGTTGATCGGTATCTTGATTGATCGGCGTGCCTTTGTGACGTCGGGGTTGATTTCGCTCGGTGTCGCGATTGCTGCCATTGCACAGGAAGCGAATATTGATATGAGCGAGTTTGTCACGCTGCCGTTATTTGCGGTGGGGCTCATCGTCCTGGTGCTGGGAATTGGCTGGCAGCGGTTACGCTATATATTCCTGCGCCTGTTGCCAGATTCGGTGACCGAGCTGTTGCCCCCAGCAAAGAGCGGTTCTGTCGCACAGCCAAATAGCTCGGCAGGTCGCACTTAACTCACGGTAATGTTTTACGTATTGAACTTGAACAACAACACGTCGCCGTCCTGAACGACGTATTCCTTGCCTTCATCGCGAGCCTTGCCCGCTTCCTTTGCCTTTAGCTCGCCGCCGAGGCCGACATAATCGTCGAATGTTATGGTCTGGGCCCGGATGAACCCCCGCTCGAAGTCGGTATGGATCACGCCTGCTGCCTGCGGTGCCTTCGATCCGCGGCGCACGGTCCAGGCTCGTGTTTCCTTCGGTCCGGCGGTAAAATAGGTGATTAGATCGAGCAGCCGATAACCGGCGGCAATCAGCCGATCTAGTCCGGATTCGGTCAATCCGTTCATCTCGAGAAATTCAGGCTGCTCATCTTCCGGCATCTGGGCAATCTCTTCCTCGATGGCGGCGGAGATCACGACGGTTTCAGCGCCTTGTTGGGCAGCCATTGTTTCAACCGCCCGGCTGTACTCATTGCCGTTAGCTGCATCGGCCTCGGCGACGTTGCAGACATAGAGCACCGGTTTGGCGGTCAGCAGGTTGAGGCTTTTGAGAATTCTCAGATCTTCGGCTGCGATGCCCGGCAGAAGATGACGAGCGGGTTTTCCTTCCTTCAACAATTCAAGCGCCTGTTCCATCACGGGAAGAATTGTCTGGGCCTCCTTGTCCTTGCCGGAGGCGCGCTTGCGCAGTTGCTCGACCCGGCGTTCCAGACTTTCCAGATCGGCCAGCATCAGCTCGGTATCGATTGTTTCGGCGTCTGAGACCGGGTCAATACGACCCTCCACATGGGTGATGTCGTCATCCTCGAAACAGCGCAACACATGTACGATCGCATCGACTTCGCGAATATTGGCCAGAAACTGATTGCCAAGTCCTTCGCCCTTGGATGCCCCGCGGACCAGGCCGGCAATATCGACAAAGGAGATCCGTGTCGGAATGACCTCTTTTGAGGCAGCGATGGTGGCGATTTGCTTCAGCCTGCCATCCGGCACCGCCACTTCACCGGTATTGGGTTCGATGGTGCAAAAAGGATAGTTCGCCGCCTGCGCAGCGGCGGTCTTGGTAAGCGCGTTGAAGAGTGTGGATTTTCCGACATTCGGCAATCCAACGATACCGCATTTAAATCCCATAAACTGGCTCCGGGAGGTAGGGAAAACGAGTTGCCGGTGCGGGCTAATTAAGCCCGCCGCACAAGTCAACCGTTCATTCCTTCGAGAATAGTTTCTTTAACATGGCAGCCATCGGTCCGTCCTCCGGCATCTTCTTCGGAGACGCCGCAGCGCGTGCCTGATGGATATGACTTTTGGCCTTTTGAGGTTTTTTCGCCTTCTTGTCAGGTTCATTCTTGCTCGTGGCCAGCGATACACGATTCATATAGGTGGAATACTCGCCCTTGGCCACCAGCGGCATGTATTCGGCGGTAGCATCGAGAAACGGCTCAAGCCAATCGTGGTCCGCTTTGGCAAAATCCCCCAGCACATGACGCTGCACCATGGCCTTGTTGCCGGGATGGCCAATGCCGAGGCGAATTCTGTGAAACGCATTTCCGCAATGGCTTTCAACAGATCGAATGCCGTTATGCCCGCCGGCGCCACCGCCGGTTTTCACCCGCAATTTGCCAGCCGGCAGATCAAGTTCATCGTAAAGAACGATGACATTGGAAGGGGAGAGCTTGTAGAAGCGCATTGCCTCTCCGACCGCTTCCCCCGACAGGTTCATATAGGTCTGGGGCTTCATCAGCAGGATTTTTTCCCCTGCCAGTTCACCTTCCGCAATCTGCGATTTGAACTTTTTGCGCCACGAAGAAAAATCATGGCGACGGGCAATCTCGTCCGCCGCCATGAAACCGATATTATGCCTGTTATTGGCGCGATCCCCACCGGGATTACCAAGACCGGCAATCAGGAGCATTTTCCTGTCTCCTGTAACTTAAACCGACGTGTCTAATCCGGTTCAGTTATTCTTCTGTTTCTTCAGCTTCTTCATCATCCGAAGCTTCGCCGATGATTTCGGTTTCGATCGGCTCTTCATCAATCTCTTCTTCTTCTTCCAGTGCGGCGGCAGCGCCTGCAATCGTCGCAATGGTGAAGTCGCGATCCGTAATGGTCAGGGTCGCGTTTTCGGGGAGTTTCACCGCCGAAATATGGAATGAATCCCCGATTTCGCCATCTGTCAGATCGACATCGATGGTATCAGGAATATCGGTTGCCGGACATTCAAGCTCAATTTCGTGACGGACGATGTTGAGAACGCCGCCGCGGCGCAGGCCAGGAGACTCTTCCTCGTTAAGGAACGTCACCGGGATCATGACCACAACGCGCGATCTGGCGGTAACCCGCAGAAAATCGACATGGGTGATGAAATCACGGACCGGGTCTACTTGATAATCCTTTGGCAGGACCTGATGGGTTTCTCCGTCAACCTCGATCTTGGCGATCGTCGTCAGGAAGCCCACGCGATTGACGCGCATGGACAATTCCTTGAAAGGTAGGGAGATGGATACGGGGTCTTTCTTGTCGCCGTAAATTACGGCTGGCACCATTTCATTGCGACGCAGTTCGCGGGCGGCCCCCTTGCCGACCTTCGTGCGCAGCTGGGCCTGGAGCACGTTTGCTTCTTGGCTCATTGCATTTCCTTCCAAAAAAAGAGGGCACCGGGTCTGAAGGAATATTTTCAGATACCGAATTGCTGCGCCCGAAAACCAGTTCCAAAACGCAACAAGCCCGCGTTGCCTCCAAGGGTGTCTGCGCGGGCAGGCGGGTTATAGGTCAGTTGCCAGTTGAGTGCAATAGCGGTGACAACCGATCAATCAAACAGGCTTGAGACCGATTTTTCGAGCGCTGTTCGCTGAATTGCCTCGCCGACAAGTGAGGCAACGGAAACGACCCGGATATTGTGGGCAGTTTCAATCGCCGAAGTCGGCTGGATGGAATCCGTTGTGACCAATTCCTTTAGTTTTGACGAGGTGATGCGCGCTACAGCACCGCCCGATAGCACGCCGTGGGTTATATATGCCGTGACGCTGGCAGCGCCCATATCCAACAGGGCTTCAGCGGCGTTACAAAGCGTTCCTCCGGAATCGATAATGTCGTCGATCAGGAGGCAGTCACGTCCATCCACATCACCGATGACATTCATGACCTCGGATTCGCCGGGACGGTCACGGCGTTTGTCGACGATTGCCAGTGCAGCCTCCAGGCGCTTGGCCAGCGCGCGGGCCCGGACAACACCGCCAACATCGGGTGAGACAACCATGATGTTCTCGATGTCATAATATTCGCGAACATCCGAAGCCAGCACAGG
>JBCCEP010000291.1:0-5532 GCA_039030215.1 Pseudomonadota bacterium | reverse complement strand
GGTGACTACGATCTGATTGCCTATGTGGTCTTTTCCAAGGCCGATTACGTCTACGCGGATCAGTTGGAAAACCTCGCCAAGTATTTCATGAATCCTGCGCTTGCGGATCCGAACTATGACGCGGACGACCTGATCGACGGCTACGTCGGCAATATCGGTGTTGCAGGTGGCAGCAAAGGTTACCTGCCCGGACCAACCGGTTCTCTGTTTGGCATCCCCTTCGGTTCTGAGACGTCGATCTTGGGCTATCGCAAAGACATCTTCGAAAAGCACGGGCTCGAGGTTCCGGAAACCTATGATGAGTTGCTTGAGCTGGCCTGTAAGATCCCCGAGCTTGAACCCGGCATGGGCGGCTTGGCATCGCGCGCGGCATCGGGACATCACGCATCGCACGCTTACTTGTTGCACCTTGCTCCTTTGGGCGGTCGCATTTTCGATGAAAACTGGAACCCTATCATGAACAACGCAGAAGGGGTTAGAGCAGCCGAAGCGTTGAAAACTATTGTCGATTGTGGCGCAGAGGGTGCCGAAACCTTTGGGTTTGCCGAAGCGGGCGCTTCGTTCTTGCAGGGTAATTCGGCTATGTTCCTCGACTCCACCGTCTTTGCGGGTCAGGTCAACAACCCGGAAAAATCAAAGGTTGTTGGTCAGGTTGCCTGGGCGCCCCATCCTGAAGGCGCGCGCCGTGGTAGCCAGACCGGAGGATTTGGTATTGGCATCCCGACAAACGCCCAGAACAAGGATGCGGCTTTCCTGCTCATGCAGTGGCTGACGTCGAAAGACGCGGACAAGGCAATCGCGATTGCCGGGGGTAACCCATCCCGGTTCTCGACGCATGCCGACGCGGATGTACTGGCTGAGCAACCACATCTTGAGGTTTTTGGCGAGGCGCTCAAATACGCAGATCCCGACTGGCGTCCGATCATCCCGGTCTGGGGTAAGATCAACGCTGATCTGGGGACAACACTCAGTCAGGTTCTGACCGAAGATCTGGACATCCAAACCGCACTGGATGGCGTGGCTGAACGCAGCAAGGCCATCATGGATGACGCTGGTTACTACACCTGGCAGCAATAGGCTCTCTCCCTGAGGTGGTGCCCGGGCAATGATAGGGCGCCGCCTCGCAAGACGACGACAATCCAACCAGTCAAAGGGCCGCAGTCATGAGCGCTGTTGCACGGGCCAATCGGCTCACCCCATACCTGTTTTTAGCGCCTGCAGCGATCGTTCTGATCTTCGCGTTGCTTTATCCGATAGGATACATGATCTACGCCAGTTTCCTCGACTGGAGCCCCAGCCAGCGGATTGGCCAAGCTGAGTTTGTCGGCTTTAAGAACTACATCAACCTTCTGCATGACAGCGCGTTCCACGAAAGCTTCTGGGTTACCATCAAATTTGCCTTTGTGGTCGTAACGCTGGAAATGGCTCTGGGTGTTGGTCTGGCTTTGCTGCTGGATCGAAACATGCGGGGCATGTCCGTGTTGCGGACTGTATTCATTCTGCCCATGATGATCGCCCCCATCGTGGTCGGACTGATGTGGCGTTATATGTATCACCCGACGGTTGGCATCTTTAACCGCACAATCAAAAACATGGGGTTTAACGAAGGTATCCCCTGGCTGTCGGACAGTACGTGGTCGTTTATTGCGGTCGTGATTGCCGATGTTTGGCAGTGGACACCCTTTATCTTCATTCTGGCGTTGGCGGCCATGCAATCCTTGCCGCGGTCCGCCTTGGAAGCTGCCGAGATTGACGGCGCAAGCGAATGGCAGAAGATCACAATGATCAAGATACCGCTGATGATGCCGGTTTTGATCGTGACCCTTCTGTTGCGCCTGATCGATGCTTTCAAAGTGCTTGAAGTCATTCTGGTTCTGACCAATGGCGGCCCCGGCCTATCGACCGAGATCATTGCCTTGCGTATCTTCCGCACCGCGCAGGAGTTTCAGGAACTTGGCGAAGCTGCGGCCATGTCCAACGTTCTTTTGCTGATGCTGATGGGGCTGACCATCGGAATGTTCATCTATACCAAAATCCAAGAAGCCCGGGCCGCAAGGATGCGCGCCGCAGCCGAGCAGACGGAAAGTTGAAGACCATGTCCACGCAAACGGAAAAGCAAAACCCGGCCTTCTACGCTTTACTTGCGGCGTTGGTTGTCATGTCAGCAGGGCCGATCCTTTTGATGCTGGCAACGTCGTTCAAGATGAATGTCGACATCTACGATGAAAGCGTTTCGGCCTTCTTTTTTACGCCGACTATCCGAAACTATGAAACGGTATTGTGTGATGTGCTTTGGTATAATCCAGAACACGTTCAGTATTGTGATCCTACCTTTGGGCGGGCCCTTCGCAACTCGCTGATTGTGGCCACAATTTCCACAGGTATCACTCTGCTGATCGGATGCATGGCGGCATATGCCCTGGTGCGCTTCCGGTTCATGGGGCGCGGAGCTGTTTCGATGACAACGCTGATGATGCGGATGGTGCCACCTGCCGTTCTGCTTGTTCCGGTATTTGGTATCTGGACATTCCAATACCACCTGGACCAGTCCTATGCTGGCATCATTCTGGTCTATACCGCCATGAACTTGCCTTTTGTGATATGGATCCTGCAAAGCTTCATCGTACAGGTTCCGATTCAACTGGAGGAAGCCGCACGCATGGATGGAGCCAACCCGTTTCAGGTCTTCTATCTTGTCGTGCTGCCGATCATCAAACCCGGACTTGCAGCAGCTGCGATCTTTACGTTCCGGATTGCCTGGAATGAGTTCCTGTTGGCCAATGCTCTGCTTGGGCGATCAACGCGGACCGTACCAGTCACAATCGTAAACTCGATCACCGAATACGACATCGATTGGGGTGTGATCATGGCGACAGGCATGTTGCTGGCCGTGCCGCCAATTATTTTTACATTCGTGGCGTCGCGGCAGATCATAACCGGCATGACAGCGGGGGCCGTGAAAGGCTGATGCTCGAGTGGTTGCTTTCACCAATTGACCCATCGCGAGGGCACGATGTTGGCTTCTTCCTGTCCTGGCATGCCCGATGCATGGTGATCGCCTGGGGTGTGATTTGTCCGGCAGCTATCTTGGCAGCACGCTATTTCAAAATTATGCCCGGTCAGAATTGGCCGCAAGAACTGGATAACCGGACATGGTGGGTGTGTCATTGGAAGGGCCAGGTATTCACATATGCCCTGTCCCTTGTCGGGCTGGGTCTGATCCTTGCGGGCGGTAGAGATCAAGCTGGCGCTGGGTGGCACAAGATTCTTGGCTATACAGTTGTCGCTTTGGGTACAATTCAAGTTGCTATGGGGACCTTCAGGGGCACCAAAGGCGGTCCAACGGCGCTTGCAAAAGATGGCAGTATGTCCGGCGACCACTATGACATGACCCGCTGGCGCGTGGCGTTTGAACATACGCACAGGTTTCTGGGCTATTTGGCGCTTTTTCTAGCGGCAGTAGCGATACTCAGCGGGCTCTGGTCATCGAACGCCCCGCGCTGGATGTGGATCGCAATCAACCTTTACTGGTTGTTCCTCGCCCTGGTGGCAGTATCCCTTCAGAGGTCTGGCAAGGCTTATGATACGTATCAGGCTATTTGGGGACCGGACCCAACCCTGCCGGGAAATCGAAGAGCAAAGATGGGGTGGGGTACCGTACGCCCCGGAGACCAATTGGAATATTCCCCGCAGGAAGGAACAAAATAGTGTTTGGCATTTTGGAAGGTACCGGGTTCGAGGTCATCGAGACAGAGTTTGAGAACTGCTTCATCGGCCACGCCCGTGTTGAAAGGCTGTGGACCGGGGCGCGTTGGACCGAAGGACCTGCGTGGTTTGCCGCCGGTCGCTATCTCGTTTGGTCCGATATTCCCAACAACCGGATGATGCGCTGGGATGATACGGACGGTTCGGTGTCGGTATTTCGCGAGCCTGCTAACAACTCCAACGGTCATACGGTCGATAGGCAGGGACGTTTGGTTTCCTGCGAACATTTAACCCGCCGCGTGACCCGGACGGAACATGACGGATCAATCACTGTGCTGGCTGATCGCTGGGAGGGTAGGCGGCTCAATTCCCCCAATGATGTCGTTGTAAGTCCGGATGGATCGATTTGGTTTTCTGACCCGTCTTACGGAATCATGATGGATTACGAAGGGGATCGCGCGGAAAGCGAAATTGGGGCCTGTCATGTTTATCGTATCGACCCCGGCACAGGTCAGGTCACAGCGGTTGCTACGGATTTTGTCAAACCAAATGGGCTGGCCTTTTCACATGACGGGTCGACGCTATACATTGCGGATACTGGTAGAACGCATTTGCCGGACGGACCCGCACATATCCGAAAATTCTCAGTCAGCGACGATGGAAAATCTCTCTCTGGTGGTGAAGTCTTTGCCGAGTGTAGCAACGGGCTCTTCGACGGCTTCAGATTGGACCGCGACGGCCGGATATGGAGTTCAGCCGCCGATGGGGTGCACTGCCTCAGTCCCAGCGGTGCATTGATTGGGAAAATACACATACCTGAAATGGTCTCAAACGTCTGTTTCGGCAGCGCTAAGCGGAATAGACTTTTCATCACTGCAACAAGTTCGCTCTATTCGATTTTCCTGAACGTGAACGGATGAGATTAAACTCCGGCAAAGCGAAACAACAACACATCAGAGCCATTACCGGGGTTTAGGTCCTGCACTGTAGGGAAGTCCTTTAAAACGCAAATGACAAATCCCGAGATGCAGTAGTTCCCAATTCTCAAACCGATACCATGATGGCATCGGCAACCTGACATCTGCGACGTCTACTTCGGTCGTGTCGAAACCATCCCCAGACGCAGAAAGGAAATCAAACGTCAGACAATCAAGAAACGCCGCTTGATGCATCAAAGCAACGCAGTCTAAATTGAAACTACAGCGAGCTTGATCCTCCCAAACCAATCAATCTCTCTTGTTCCAAGTCATTCGGTGATGGACATTAAGCTGGCTGCAGCACGTCGGTGTTCTAGCGGCAGATTTATGGCGCCGGATTTTGGTTTTGATGCCGACAAAACAGAAATTTTTGCTTTTTACTGCGGATTGCTCTTGGGCTATGTAAGCTGCCATGAAGTTTCGCCGCCTCCGCAAATCATTACGTTCGTTCATTGCAAAACGAAAGGATCACTCTGTTCGTAAGAGAGGGGAGAGGATGCTTCATGCACGGAAGGAAGACCCGATGGTCATTGTCATGGTCGATGGTGGTCTCTGCTCCGCTATAACGAAGTACGTATTAGGGGAGTGTTTCAGGAAGAATTTTGGTATGGTCGTCAAATACGATCTGACCTGGTTCGAAACAAACGGTAAAGACTGCGACAGTAAGGGGAGCCGCCTTTTCACTTTGACCAGTCTGTTTCCACATCTTGAGATGGAGGCTGCCTCTAGAGATGAGATCGATTTTTACAAGCGTCATTTCTATTATCACAATCAGACACCTTATTGGTATGATAGGCGCGTATTCGATCGTCCTAGGCCGCTTTATTTCGATGGATATGCTGAGAATTGG
>JBCCEP010000290.1:0-5551 GCA_039030215.1 Pseudomonadota bacterium | reverse complement strand
CTCGAATTCATCGACAAGGCAGATCTGAGTTTCGGTCGCTGGATCCGTCAGGCTCCCTACCTGCCACATTGTGGCGCTATCACACAGGTTCCGCATTCAGCGCATCTGGAAGCATTATCCGAACCTGAACAATTCGCCGCAATGGAATTGTTTCGCGGCAACATGGTTCGCCATAGCGCTGTTATTTACGCCAAGCGCGATAAAAAACGACGAAGTGCCATTTCATTTGATGCCGATGATTGGCCTGACTACGTTCCAATCCGCAATTTCGGCACGATAAATGTGGAGGAGAAAATCCCATCGAGCGCGGCTGCCGTCCTGATCAATCAGGCCCATTCACATACCGACATCTATCTGCCGATCAACAAACTGCAGAAATCCATGGTGGACGAGATCGACGGCAAACGATCCATTCGGCAGATCATGGAAAAGACAAGCGGCCAAAGTGAAGCCCTTACCCTGTTCAGGCGTCTGTGGTGGTATGATCAGGTTGTGTTCCAGACGAGGGCTGCCGAACAATGACCAAACCAGGAATGCCATATGCCAGTAAAATGCTATGCGGAGAATTGAAACATTGTTGTAAACTGGTATCTGCCGTTCGGATGGCCAAGCTGACTGTTTAAGATCCGAGTAGATACATTCAGGAAACCCCAAAACCATGAATACCAAGTCCGATATTTCAAGCAAACAAGCCCGTCAGGGTGAACCGCCCGGTGAAAATATGGTTTGGGTACCCGGCGGTGTGTTCAAGATGGGTTCTGATGATTTCTATCCGGAGGAGCGCCCTGCGCATGAAGTGCAGGTAGACGGCTTCTGGATCGATACCTTTGCTGTAACCAACGAGGAATATGGACGTTTCGTCGAGGCCACCGGCTACAAGACAATGGCCGAACGCCCTCTGGACCCGGCTGATTTTCCTGGCGCACCAGCCGAAAACCTGAAACCGGGCTCAATGCTGTTTACTCCCACCAAGGGCCCAGTCGATCTCCAGGATTATACCAATTGGTGGGCCTGGACACCGGGCACGGATTGGCGCCATCCGACCGGACCGGAATCCAGCCTTGACGGATTGGAAAAACACCCCGTGGTTCACATCGCCTATGAGGATGCGATTGCTTATGCCGATTGGGCCGGCAAGAGACTGCCGACGGAAGCCGAATGGGAATATGCAGCACGGGGCGGACTGGATGCAAAGAGCTTTTCCTGGGGAGATGAGGATGTCTCAGATAGCGCACCGCTGGCCAATACCTGGCAGGGCGAATTTCCCTGGCAGAACATCATGACCGACGGTTATGCAGATACCGCACCGGTCGGCAGCTTTCCGGCAAATGGTTTTGGTTTGTTTGAAATGACCGGAAATGTCTGGGAATGGACAAGCGATTGGTACATTCCGCGTCACGAATATCATGAGGAAGAACCAAAAAACGCATGCTGTTCAATTCCTGTGAACCCCCGGATCAGTAACATGGAAAAGAGTTACGATCCCAATCAGCCACAATTCCAGATTCCGCGCAGGGTGGTAAAGGGTGGTTCCTATCTCTGCTCACCCAGCTATTGCCTCAGATACCGGCCTGCAGCACGTCAACCCCAGATGATTGATACCGGGATGAGCCATATTGGATTTCGGTGTGTAGGTTGAACTTTTCAGCTTGATTGCAATTGTCATTGACAGATAGCCCGCATTAGTTCAATCGTGCGTCCAATGGTTCCCGCGCAAAGCGATAACGGGATTAATAGGGAACACGGTGCGGTGTAGCCATCAGGCGCCAAATCCGTGACTGCCCCCGCAACTGTAAGCGGCGAGTGATGCTGAACAACCACTGACCAAAAAGGTTGGGAAGGTCAGCTAAGCTTCGACCCGCGAGTCAGGAGACCTGCCATTAGATTTTCCACTTACCCAGGGCGGGGTGCTCTGGAAGGAGGCTATATGGCACTTTATTTGTGTTCTTGTACATTTGGCACCTTCGATTTGCGCCTCAGCTTAGGCGGAGATCGAAATGGTCGATGGTCCTGATACAACAAATCATATTATCCTGATTTGCACCAAATGCCGCGGCGGCGAGGCCGCTTCAGTGCTTCGCGCAGCTATAGCAGATGGTTTGCCGCTGGAGTTTGCAATTCGAGCCGTGGATTGCATGGCGGGCTGTGATCACCCGACAACCGTAGGATTTCAGGCTCGCGGCAAAGCGACCTATCTCTTCGGTGATATTGATAGCCTCACTGATATCGCTGCAGTCAAACAATTTGCCCATCAGTATCTGCGAAGTACAAATGGCTGGACTTCAGCCACTGACCGGCCATTAACGCTTTACAACAAAACCCTTGCACGCATGCCCGCTCACAAGCCCGGAGGCGCGTCATGACCATGGGAACTCCGTTTCTGGCCATTCGCGACGTCAGCTATCTTGCCCGATCCGGACAGACATTACTGGATAATGTGTCGTTTGAGGTGGAACGCAGTTCTGTGCTCGCTATCGCGGGGCCCAATGGAGCAGGTAAGACCACCCTGTTAAATCTGATGGCCGGTTTGCAAACTGCAAGCAGTGGCGAAATCCTTATTGGTGGTGAAGATCTGCCTCGCCTTGGCGCGGCTGAACGCGCACGACGGATAGCGGTAGTCAGCCAGCAATCTGCACCAGACGCGCGACTGTCGCTCCGTGATTATGTTGCGCTCGGTCAATTGCCCATTTGGGCAGACCATTCGGCAGACGATCATGCGGCTGCGCTGGACCACATCCTATACGTGACCGGCCTCGAAAAGCTTGCGCAAAAACCTATGGGCCAGGTGTCCGGCGGTGAACGGCAGCGGGCGCATATCGCGCGTGCGCTAGTGCAGAAGCCTCAGTTATTGTTCCTCGACGAACCAACCAATCATCTGGACCCCGACGCCAAAGGCCGAGTGCTTTCGCTCGTCACCGCTCTCGGCGTCACAGTTGTGATGGTAATCCACGATCTGGTGATGATTCCCGAATTTGCGACGCATGTCGCTTTGATGAAAGACGCACGATTAACGGCTTTTGGCCTGGTATCCGAGGTGCAAACGCCAGCATCAGTACGCGAAACCTTCGGCGTTGACTATCGACTGTTTGACGACCGGGAACGGCAGATCCCGGCGCTTGATATCCGAAAAACTGAAATCTCAAACAAAGGAGCGAATTCATGAGAAAGCTTACCTTCACAGTAATCGCACTGGCTCTTGGCGCCGGAAGTGCGTCAGCAGAGATCACTGTGGACAATTGCGGCATACCGCTGACTTTTGAGAAGCCTCCGGAACGTCTGATCGTCCATGACATGAACATGACCGAGATGGCATTTGCACTTGGATTGCAGGACAAGATTGTTGGCCTGACCGGCATCACCGGTTGGTACAAGACCAGCCCCACCTTTGATGAACAACGTGGTGATATCCCTGAACTTGCCCCTAAATATCCGACCATGGAAAACCTGCTTGCAGCCTCCCCGGACATGTTTTTTGCAGGTTGGTATTACGGCATGAAGCCTGGTGGCGAGGTGACGCCTGATACGCTGGCTCCCTTTGGCGTAAAGACCATGGTACTCACCGAAAGCTGCGTCCATCTGGACAAGGATAGGCCCGAAGCAAGCATGGACTTGCTGTTCAAGGACGTCGAACGCCTGGGCACAGTGATGGGTGTTTCCGACAAGGCGGAAGAACTGGTTTCGAAATGGAAGAAACAACTCGGTGATATTGAAGCCAAAACTGCTGGCATGGCTAAGCCGCGCGTTTTCCTGCTTGATGGCCCTGCTGACGCACCGTTTACTGCCGGCAAGTATGCCATCCCTGATGCCATGATCACCGCCGCAGGTGGTAACAATGTTACCCATGATCTGGACACCAGCTGGGGACGCACATCCTGGGAGGCAGTTGCCGCGTCAAATCCGGAATTCCTGGTACTGCTGGACTATCAGACCGGAAACGGTGCCGCCGACACTTTCAAGTTCTTGCAGGACCATCCTGCGATGTCTGGCACCGATGCGGTGAAGAACAAGCGTTGGATCGGATTGCGCTATGAAGAGCTGACGCCAGGTCCAGCCAATATCGATGCCATTGAGAAGATGGCCAAGGCAATGCATCCGGATCTGTTCTAGTTTGACCCGATTTGGCATTACCATGATTTTGGGGGCGGTCTTGCTGACCGCCCTGATCGTGATGTCTGTTCTGCTGGGTACAACAAGAATACCACTGTCCGATGTGGTCACGTCCATAGCGACCGGTCTCGGCCTAAACAGTGAAGATGCAACGCCGATGCAGCGTATCGTGTTTGACCTGCGTCTGCCGCGTGCCTTGTTTTCAGTAGTCATTGGTGCAGGGCTTGGCATTGTTGGCGTGGTGCTCCAAACCACAACCCGAAATGATTTGGCAGACCCTTTTCTATTCGGTCTGTCCTCCGGGGCTGCCGCAGGCGCAGTCCTGGTCATTACGGTTACCGGCGATGTTCTTGGAATCTGGACGCTGCCACTTGCTGCCTTTTGTGGTGGCATCATCGCCTCAATAATCGTCTTGGCATTGGTGCATTCATTACAGGATGGAGCACCGGAGAAACTCATTCTGGCTGGCCTCGCCGTTTCCTTTCTGTTCGCCGCTATCACCAATTATCTGATCTTTGCCGGAGACAATCGTGCTGCGCATTCCATTGTCTTTTGGATGTTGGGTGGACTTGGCCTTTCGCGCTGGCAGACCCTGCCGTTAATCCTTGTCGGCTTTATCTTGATATTCGCATATGCATTTTTCCGCCGGCGTTGGCTTGATGCACTTCTGGCAGGGGATACTACTGCCATAAGCCTCGGCGTTCCTGTCAGCCAGCTGCGTATGCTGATGTTCTTTGCTGCGGCGCTGGCCACTGCCAGCTTTGTTTCCGTGGCAGGGGTAATCGGATTTGTAGGCCTGATGGTACCGCACCTTGCGCGCGGGCTTGTGGGACCCTTGCACACAAAGCTGTTGCCCACCGCAGCGCTTATTGGTGCGGTCCTGCTGACAGGATCCGACATTATTTCGCGACTGATATTGGCACCGCAGGAGTTACCGGTAGGCATTGTAACCACATCTATCGGATCAGTTTTCGTCTTTGTTTTGCTCATTGGCATGGCAAAGCGGTGACCAAGGAAACAAGTCGGCCTATCCTCAACCAAAAGACAACTCTCTCGATAGATAGCTACCCGCCGGACAACAAATCCTTCTCGAAAACACCATCTTTCATGATAACAGGCATGTGTTGCCCCTGACGCGTCAGAAGCGCGATATCCTTGAGCGGGTCACCATCCGTGACAATGAGGTCCGCAAACGCTCCCGGCGCAACCACGCCGATCTTGCCCTCCTGCCCTACCGCCTGCGCGGCATGGATTGTTGCTGACCGGATCACCTCAATCGCCGGTAAATAGCGCGCGCGAAGCGTAAATTCATCTGATTGATAGCGATGCATGTCGCCAAGCAGGTCGCTGCCATAAGCCATCAACACGCCCGCATCGGCCAGGATTTCCAGTGCAGAAAGACCGGCGCTGCGCACGTCTTCAATCTTCGCAACCGATTCCGGTG
>JBCCEP010000289.1:0-5646 GCA_039030215.1 Pseudomonadota bacterium | reverse complement strand
TTATTTTTCTTAATGCATACATAGATGTTTATTTATATGATTTGAATTTCTATTGCCATGTTGGATGCGTTCCCAACTCCAGCCATTAATTGTTTCAAATTGAAGGATGCCCCAGCTAGACATTCGTGGCAACCACCGACCCCAGGCCAGCGTTAATTCCATTATGTTTAGATGCTGGACAAGGATTGAATATCTGCATCAGCCTTCAGGTTTTTGAGACCCATCTGCGCGCTGAATGCCGCTTTATAATTTATCTGTGTCAATCGCATTGGTCGCTTTGCCTAGAAACATGAGTTGTGGCGAAACATGGATCACTACCAAGCTACCTTGTCGTTCATGCCCAATATCTATTTGGTCTTGTGCCCAGCGATGCGGCGACTAACCGGCATATCCGAAGACGCGCGGGAGCCACAACACGAGGTCCGGGAACAAAACCAGGCCCAATAATGCGAGCAATAGTGCCAGTAAAAATGGCCAGACTTCTCGTATGATTTCACCCAGCGGAATGCGGGTTACGGCATTCAATACAAACAGGAGAATGCCGTAAGGAGGCGTAATCAGACCAATCATGCAATTTACAACAGCCACGATACCGAAGTGCACCAGATCGATACCCAATTCTCGGCAGGTCGGAAGGAATAGCGGGATAATCACAAGGATAATCGTCGTTGCGTCCAACACGCATCCCAGTAGCAATAGCAGGACATTGACGCCAAGCATGAATGCAAGTGGACTGACATCGATCTCGACCAGACGCTCGGCCAGTATTCCGGGAATATTTTCGGAAGCGACAACATAGTTCAGTATCAGCGCACCCCCGATCACCAAGCCAACCGCCGCAGACGATCGGGCACTTTCCACAAGGATTTCATAGAGCGAGCGAAAGCTTAGCGCCCGATAGAAAAATGTCGCGAGTATCAATGCATAAAATGCTGCTACTGCAGCGGCTTCCGTTGGTGTCGTCACGCCGCCGTAAATTCCGTACAGCAATATTGCCGGCATTAGCAGGGCAGGGAATGCGTCCACGGTGCGCCGAGGCAATTCTGACAGTGGGACCGCTTCTTCCAGGGCGAACCCCCTGCGATGAGACAACACCGTGTTCATCGCCATAAGCACGGCACCCATCAACAGGCCGGGAATGATGCCTCCCAGGAAAAGATACCCTATGGAGGTGTTTGATACCAAGGCATACAGCACCATTGGTATCGAAGGAGGAATAATCGGACCGATTGTGGCCGATGCTGCGGTAATCGCGGCCGCGTAGCCACGCGTATAGTGGCCGCTTTTGGTCATCATTTCGATGATGATCTTCCCGATGCCGGCCGCATCGGCAACAGCTGAACCGGACATGCCTGAAAAGATCAATGACGCCACCACGTTGACATGACCAAGTCCGCCGCGAAATCGACCGACCAGTGCGACACAAAAGCTGAGCAGCCGATCGCTGATCGTGCCTGCATTCATGATATTTGCGGCGACAATAAATAGCGGGACCGCCAGCAGGATGAAGCTCTGGTAGAGCCCATCCATCAGGACTTTGCCGGCGATGCCTATGCTCTGGCCGGCTGCAAACAGATACACGATGGAAGCTATCAGGATCGCATAGGCTATCGGCGCACCAATGCCCGCCAGGAAGAACAGTGTGACTATGCAGATCAGAAACTCAACGCTCATTTAAGAGATGCTCCGTCAGCATCAGTTTCAGGCTCTGCAACGCCATACCGTATTGCGCGGTAAACAGCCCAGGCATATCGAAGGGCCACCGCCACCAGGAAGAATATGTAGATCGAGTAGATGTCGCGCATTCGAATTCCATCTCCGAATACGGCTGAAAGTGTTGCGGTCTTTTTTAGTCGAAGAATATGAAACTTGGCCCATGTTGGCTCGATGGATAGTACCAAGCCAACACTGATTGCCACGCCGGCAATTATTATGAACCAGCGTCGTGTTGTCGGGCTGACGGCATTGTACAATATGTCAAAAATGACGTGATCACGATCCCTGACAACGAAAGCATTGCCCCAAAAGATAAGCCACACCCATAACAGCAGGCAGAATTCAAGGGTCCACCCGTAACGCGTCGGATCAAGGATAGGAAATTGATCGGGAAGCCACTCCAAGCGGGCGGAATATCGAATGACAATCTGCAATATGAAGGTCAGAAACATCAATGCCATCATCGTTGCAGCGACAGCTTTGGCAAACTGACCAAGGGCGGAAATCAGTTTTGTCATTGGGACCTTCTGCCGAACAAAGTCATGAGAAGTATGAAAGCTGGAGTGAATTGGAGGAGCTGAGGGAACAGCTCCTCCGAAAATACGATGGCAGTCTAGTTGCCAAGCGCGTTGATCTTGTCCAATAATCCATCGGGCCAGCTCTTGGCTAGATCTGATCCTGCATATTCGCCTTGAACATGCTCACGGAATGCCTTGAGGTCAGGCTCATAAATTTCCAGACCCTGTTCCTTCAGAAAATCTACGAGGTTCTGTTCCTTTTCAAGCTGCTTTTGGCGTCCGCTTTCCGCGGCCGCCTCGGCTGCTGCCTTTACGGCTGCCTGCTGTTCTTCGTTCAGTTCATCCCAGATCGCTTTGGAGAAAGCGACATAGTTCAAGTCGACCAGATGCGAAGTCAGCGCAATCTGGTTTGTAACTTCGTAGAACTTTGCATCGACAACGGTCGGGAGCGGGTTGTCCTGTCCGTCTACCGAACCTGTCTGAAGTGCAGTATAGACTTCGGTAAAGGCCATTGGCGTCGGGTTCGCGCCAAGCGCCTTGCCCAGGAATTGCCATGCATCCGTTCCGGGCATGCGCAAATTTACGCCGGCCAGATCTTCCGGCTTCATGACAGTCAGCTCATCTTTCTTCTGACGCAGATTCACATGTCGTTGCCCAAGATACATGACCGCAAGCAGTTTGACGCCGAGTTCGTCCTCGGCCTTCTGCTTAAATTCATCCATTAGCGGATCATTGAATACAGCAACCTGATGAGCTGCATCCTGATGGACATAGCCAGTGGCAAAGATGGAATATTCAGGAAAGAACTGAGCCAGCTCCTGGGCCGATGTGATCGACATCTCCAGATCACCGGATGCAATGGATTCCAGTTCTGAACCCTGTTTGATCAACGAACCGTTATAATGCGGTTCATAGGTTGCGAACTCAGCGACCGCCGGGGCAAAAATTTCTGCCAGGGCAACGGAACGTTGATCAGTTTCCGAGGCCGGTGTCGACATACGTAATTTAACCTTATCGGCAGCATAGACCGGCGTCGCGATGGCGGCGACCGTCAACGCAAGCATGGTGCGTCTTGTAAAATTCTGGATCATTGGGGTTCCTCCATTTTGAATGCGGCGTTTATCCGCTTTAATTTCGTTGGGCCGTGACCCATCGAAAATTGGTTTACATGCCCAAAGCACGTTTCTTGGCGCTGTTTATGTGTGAATGAATTGCCTGAACTGCTCCTTCGCTATCGCTATTTTCCAGTGCATCAAAAATCGCCAGATGTTCATCAACAACCGAAACGACCAATTCCGGTAGCATCCTGGTTTGATTATTTCTGATCAGACGGATCTTTATCGCATTTACGCGGTGAATATCAGAAATGATCGGATTGCCCATCGCGTCCACGATCAGGTCGTGAAAATCCCAGTCCATTTGCTGTGCCCTGCGAAGCAGTTCCGGCGTTACGGCTGCAATGGCCTCTTCCTGAATGTCCCTGTGCTGTTTCGCCAATCGTTCAATTTCTGCCTTGGTGGCGGTCTTGCAAAATGCCGAGATTGCCTCGCCTTCTATGATGCTGCGAAGCTGGAAAGCATTGCGAACCAGATCAATATCGATCGATAAAACCTGCAGGCCGCGCTTCGGCACAGTCTTGATAAGGCCGTCTGCTTCCAGCCGCGGTATCATCTCCCGTATGGCGCCTAGCGGCATGCCCGTAAGTTCGACCAACTCCCGTTGCGACACGATCTGCCCGGGGCGAATGTCTCGTGCCAGCAATTTCTCCGTAAAATTGGAATAGGCGTGATCGCGTAATCGTAGTGCGGATGAAGCGCTCATACGGATTGCTCCTGCGCAAACATGGCTGTAATCGCTGCTCTTTCCTGACCACTCAATCGCTGCAAAGGCGGGCGAACATTGGCCCACGATTCGATCCCCGTTGTGGCGACCATTGCCTGCTTCAACGCAGAAATCACCGGTATCGAAATCATCATGTCAACTTCTGCAGACAAGGCCTTGTCTTCGACCTGGGTATCAAAAAGGTTTCGCATGCGTTGGGGATAAAGATTGGCCATTCCACTAATGGCGCCCTTGCCACCCAAAGCGACTGCCTTGTGCAGTAATCGCTCATCTCCAACCAATACCGGAATGCCGCCACCCTCCAAGATATGCCTCGTGTCATCCCAATTACCGGCGCTGTCCTTTATGGCCAGCACGCGGTCGGGAAAGGTTTCCCTTAACCCGGTGACAAGATCGATGGACAAAGGCATCTGGGTAAGTTGCGGAATATGGTACAGAATAAATTGCGCGCGCTTATCAACGCAGTCAAACAGCCGGGAGAACCACTCAAACAGTCCGGCATCATCCACTTCCTTGAAGTAGAAGGGAGGCGGTAGGAGAAAGGTTGTGAGGCCAAACTCAATGCCCTGTTGAACCTGGGATGTCACATCGCCAATTGCTGATCCGCAAAGGCCGAGAATTATCTCATCAGTGGCTATTCCGCTGTCAATCATGCCCGAGATCGCTTCGGAGCGTTCATCGAAGCCGACAGAAGCACCTTCTCCGGTTGTGCCAAAAAGCGTCACACTATTGGAGCCATTACGAACCATGTCGGAGGCATGATCGAACAGTAAGGGGAGGTTCAGGTTACCATCCAAATCAAAGGGTGTAAGCAAGGCTGTCGAGATGCCAAATTGGTTAGGATTGGACTTCAAACTGAACTCGCTCGTTACAACATAAACTCAATAATTGAGCTTACTGGTTGCACGTTGATTGTCAATGTAACATGTTACAGAAAAATTGGATGGGACTGGATATTTTGGCGATCTTCGGTCTGAATGCCATGCAGGATAGATGGTCTTTGAATCAGTGAAGAAGCAGGGAGCGAGATATTCGAATTGAAGCCGGAACGGAAATCAAATCTGACGATAAATGGTATCACAGTGCCCGGTACATCTGTCGGCGGTTTGAGTGCCGCCAACACGGATGAAGATCTTGCAGCGCAGCTAGGGTGTGATGGTTACCTCCTGTTGCGGGACGTGCATGATAGTGCTGAAGTCGAGGCGGCAAGGCTTGAAATTCTGCATCGATTGGCAGAAGTCGGCGAGGTCAGTGAACCGGTTGAAAACGGCCTGGCATCAGGAACATCCAATAGGCGGGAGCTTTATCCAACTACCCAAGATTTGGGTGAATTTTGGCGATCAGTCAGCGAAGGCAGGGCTGTAAGGACGGTAATTAACGGACCGCGCATTACCAACGTCATGAACAGTCTCTTTGGTGTTCCCTCCAGCCATTTTACCTTTGCATGGTTGCGGGCGATGACTTCAGGACGGGCCAGCCCGCTACATGTGGATCATCCCTACATGAACAGAGGCTCCAAGAGACTTGTGACGTGCTGGACTCCGCTTTCTCCCATCAGCCTGTATGACGG
>JBCCEP010000288.1:0-5665 GCA_039030215.1 Pseudomonadota bacterium | reverse complement strand
GTCCCGATGTACCTGGCGCGACGCCGGAAATGATAAAAACGACGAAATTAATGTCGGATGCAATAACGGTAATTTGAACCGGGCAAACATCATTCCTCCCAATGATATAGAGTTGAAAACATCAGTCTTCCACATGGTTCGGCTTCGGGCCATCTGTTTGTAATAATGCAGTTAATTCGAAAATGATGAAATTCAGGAAAAATTTGACGCCAAGCATTGCCTTGTTTGCGAATCATTAAGGTTAACCAAATATTAAAAATATCGTTCAGGTTCTTCCGATTCTGTCAATTCGACGATAATATCCCACTCTTGAGACAAGTAATCTTGATGAATTCGGGTGGGACAGCACCATGCGGGGAGCGGCAGCAACGAGAATGCGGCAGGTCGGCGGATTAGTTGCGCTGATTGTCATCTCGATTTCGCTCGTCGCCTGTGTGGTACGGCCGAAAGAGGCGCCGGCGATCCGAACCATCCAACCGATGGAAGCTGTTGAGAGTACATCTTTCGATCCCAAGCACTATGCAACACACGCGGCAGACCCGAAGAATGACGGGGTTCATACAGTTCTTGCGTTGTCCGCTGGAGGTGCGGATGGTGCTTATGGTGCCGGAGTTCTCAATGGCTGGTCGGAATCGGGAACACGGCCTGAATTTGATGTGGTAACCGGCGTTTCGACTGGCGCCCTGATGGCGGTCGGCGCGTTTCTTGGGCCGGAATATGATGATGACCTGGAAAGGTTCTATACGACGTCCAAGAATGAGGACGTCTACAGGGCCGGAACGGGCTTTCTTGGTGAATCCCTCTATGACAATGGTCCGCTGAAGGAGCAAATCGCGAATTTTGTCGATGCAGAGTTGTTGGCAAAGGTAGCAGCGGAACATGCCAAGGGCAGGCGGCTATATGTAGCCACGACAAATCTCGATGCCGGCGACCTGGTCATCTGGGACATGGGCGATATTGCCGATGGTGGCCGCACCGACGACGTGCTGCATTTCCAGAAGGTTCTTCGGGCCTCTGCCTCTGTGCCGGCATTCTTCCCGCCTGTCTACATCAAGCCGCAACGCGGTATCCAGCTTCGACAGGCACATGTTGACGGAGCGGTGAAGGAACCGATCCTCGTCAAGAGCTTCATGTTTCCCGATAACAGAGGGAAAAAAGAGCTTTACATGGTCGTGAACGGTAATACCACGCGGCTGAATGCCAGCCAGGCAGTACAGCCAAAAGCGCTCGAGATTGCCAAGAAGGCAATCATGGAAATGATGCGCGAGTTGCAGGACGACACCATTTATCGGGGGTTTGTCATCGCCGGAAATGTGCGGTCCGGATACTACCTGACGCATATTCCCGATTCGATCCCGATGTCCCAGGCCAGCCTGAATTTCAATACGGAGAGAATGCAACGGCTATATGATGCGGGCTATCAGGCCGGTTTGCGTGGTCCGAACAAGTGGGCAAAAGAGCCGCCACGGCTTGATAAGCATGAGCGTCTGGCAGGACGCTGATCGCTAGCGTGCCTCCTGGAGGCCATAATAAACCAGAGTTTTCAGCCTGATTTGCCAAGATCGGCAATCACCGAGTTCAAATCACCGTATCCAGTTTGTCTGCGCTCAAATTTAAGACCAAGCTGGTCGGCGGCAATTTGCGCGCGACGGTCAAGCTCCGAATCTTCCGTTTGAGCGAGATAGACGAGCTTTGAATAGTTACCGAAATACATGTCCCGCAATTCGGGATACCGGTCCAGGCCGAGTGGACGGGTGATAAAGGCATCGAACTGCCTGGCGAGAAAATCGGTCAGGAAGAAGGTCCGCATATGGTCGTCGCCATCGGCCTCAAACGCGTCATTTCCCATGAAAAACGAATAGCAATGCGGGCCGGCAATGCGTTCAACACCGTATTTTTCACAAATCTTGTCCAGATGACCGCCGGTACCGCAATCAGCATAGGCGATGTACACTTTTGAGAAGCCCTCATCGCGGGCTTCAAGGATTTCACGCTCGACTTCCGACGGGATCTTCTCGGGGTGGTTATGGAGAATTGCTGGAAGGCAGGTCAGTTCAATGTGTTCGAGATCGTTTATCGCAAGCAATGCGATGATTTCGCGGGCAATGGCGCCGCAGGCAATTATCCTGATTTTTCCGGTTCCGGTCTTGTCCACGAAACACGCTCCCGAATTGTTATCGGCGTTCGGAATTTGATTCAACAATATAGTCTAAGCTACTGATATTAATAAAATAACATCAAGGCTTAGCGGGCTTGACGCTGATTATGTTTCCTCGAAATAAACTCCTTGGCGGTTTCGACTGCAACTGCCGCATCACGGCAATAAGCGTCTGCGCCAATTGCATTTCCGAAATCTTCGTTCAACGGCGCACCACCTACAAGAACGATGTAGTCGTCGCGCAGTCCCTTTTCCACCAACGTGTCGATTACGACCTTCATATAGGGCATTGTTGTTGTCAAAAGAGCGGACATTCCGAGAATATCCGGCTTATGCTCTTCGAGAGCCGCCAAAAACTCGTCCACGTCGGTGTTGATACCAAGATCAATGACATCGAAACCGGCACCTTCCATCATCATGCCGACAAGGTTCTTGCCGATGTCGTGAATATCGCCTTTCACAGTGCCGACCACCATGGATCCAAGCTTGGGTGCTCCGGTCTCGGCCAGTAATGGCCGCAAAATCGCCATTCCCGACTTCATTGCGTTCGCGGCAAGCAATACTTCAGGCACGAACAGGATACCGTCACGGAAATCGATGCCGACAATGCGCATTCCCTCTACCAGTGCCTTGGTCAAGACATCGTAGGGGGTCCAGCCGCGCTCCAGCAGGATATTGGTGCCTTCTTCGATTTCTTCCTTAAGGCCGTCATAAAGGTCGTCGTGCATCTGCAGCACGAGGTCATCGTCGCTCAGTTCCGACAGGATAATTTCGTCTTCTTCGTCGGCCATGCAGGTATTCCTTGTAGGCAGTGGATATCCCGGTTTCCCGAGTGCGCCGTGACTCTCTTAAGCGTAATAGCGTGGTTCGCGCATTTAGCAAAGAAAAACGCAATTTTGTCTGCCTTTTTAACGACTTCCGAAAGGATGATTGCGACGCCAGGCTTTGCGAAACCGTAATTTTTGTCGTTTTATAACGGTGCGGGGAAATCAGTTGTGGCGTGTCTTTTCAAAAAACGTCGCAATTAGACGCATGGAAGCGATATTTTGTCCGTAGCTGGTTTACCGTTTCGCACGCTGCCAATGCCACCCAGGAAGTAAATAATGACCGAAAATGAAGAAACATCATCAGACGATCAGAATGCGGATACCAGTGCCAGACGCGGACGTGGCGGGGGCAGGGCACGTGGTGGCTCAGGAGGTGCAGCAGCGCGTCGCAAATCACGGTCGGCAGTGACGCTGGAATCGTTACCATTCATAACCCGCAACCTTCCTCCCACAGATGTACTCTCGCTAGAGGCGATTGAAATCATCGAGGCGAATGCCGATACGCTGATGGAGGAGGTCGGTGTCGAATACCGGGAAGATCCGGAAGCATTGGCGATGTGGAAGGATGCCGGGGCGGATGTCAAAGGCGAGCGCGTGCATCTGCCCAAAGGACTTTGCCGTGAGTTGATGAAGACGGCGCCAAGCCAGTTTACCCAGCATGCCCGCAATCCGGCACGTAATGTCGAGATTGGTGGTCCTCATACTGTCTTCGCTCCGGTCTATGGTCCGCCTTTTGTACGCGATCTCGAAGGCGAACGGCGATATGCGACGATCGATGATTTCCAGAAATTCGTGAAACTCGCCTATATGGCGCCGGCGATGCACCATTCGGGCGGTACGCTGTGCGAACCGGTCGATATACCGGTCAATAAACGCCATCTCGACATGGTGCTTTCCCATATTCGATATTCCGACAAGCCGTTCATGGGATCGGTGACGGCGCCTGAGCGGGCAGAAGATACCGTGAAAATGGCGCAAATCCTGTTTGGCGAAGAGTTTGTCGACAAGAATTGTGTTCTGGTCAGCCTGATCAACTGCAATTCGCCCATGGTGATTGACGGAACCATGCTCGGGGCTCTGAAGGTATATGCGCGGGCTAATCAGGCTTCCATCGTCTCGCCCTTTATCGTCGGTGGTGCGATGAGCCCGGTGACCGTGGCAGGGACCCTGACCCAGATCCTGTGTGAGGCAACTTCGGCAATCGCGTTTTGCCAGTTATGCCGTCCGGGCTCGCCCGTGATTTTCGGAACCTTCGCGACCGCAATCTCCATGCAATCCGGGGCGCCGAGTTTCGGCACTCCTGAACCTGCCAAGGTTCTGCTTGGTGCGGCACAGTTTGCGCGCCGCTATAATCTTCCCTACCGGTCGGGGGGGTCGTTGACCGGATCAAAACTGCCGGACTCGCAGGCTGCCTATGAAAGTGCAAACACGCTTTGGCCGGCCATGCTCGGCGGTGTGAACTTCATGCTGCATTCTGCCGGATGGCTGGAAGGCGGGCTGGTTTCATCCTTCGAGAAGTTCATCATGGATTGCGATCAATTGGAGCTTCAACAGAAAATGGCTGCGCCGGTGGATATATCTGCAAATGGCCTGGCGATGGACGCAATCCGCGAAGTCGGGCCGGGCAGCCACTATCTTGGATGCGCCCATACACGAGAAAATTTCCAGGACGCGTTTTTCGTGTCGCGAGTGGCAGACAATAACTCGTTCGAGCAATGGGAAAGCGAAGGCGGACTTAGAACCGTGGAGCGAGCCAACAATGTTGCCCGCAAATGGCTTGAAGCCTATCAAAAGCCAGATCTGGACCCCGGCATTGAAGAGGCGCTGAACGCCTTTGTAAGTCAGAAAAAGGAGTCCATGGCGGACGCGTTCACCTGAAAGCGTGAGCCGCCGGGGGAGACACAAGGCAGAAAACTGGTCGCAAATGCGATTATGAAGGGTGTGTGGCGTTTGTCCTAACGATCGTAACGCCTGAATTTCAACGCTAAAAAAAATTTTTTCACTTCGACCCAAGGAATCCCAAATTCGCGACGTCTAATGTGTCGTGATGGAAGCAGTGGTGGAAATGGCGGTATCCGAAAACGATCTGCCAGAAGATGAAAATCTTCTCATTGCGCGCGCCCAGGCGGATGACCGGGGCGCGTTTGAGCAGTTGCTCGAGCAGAATTATGATTTCATTTTCCGTACTGCCTGGCGCTGGACCGCGAATCGGGAAGATGCCGAAGACATCGCGCAGGAAGTCTGTATCCGGTTCGGCCATGCGATCCAGCGCTTCAAGGGAAAGTCGTCGCTCAGAACGTTTCTTTACGCGATGATTTTGAATGCTGTTCGTGATCATGGCCGGAAAATCGCGCGGGAATCGCGCAACAAACGTGAATTCCATGCGCATGAACTGACCCAAGTGCCGGCTCCGCACGAACAAGAAATCGGCAATCACGAAGACGAGCAAGCGACTGCCTTGTGGGAAGCCGTGCGGCAGTTGCCGGACAGGCAGCGGGATGCGGTGATGCTCGTGCATGGTGAGGGGGTCAGTCATTCAGAGGCGGCAAAGGTAATGGACTGCACGGAAAAGACCGTGTCCTGGCACATTCATGAGGCGCGCAAACGCCTGAAACAGATAATGCAATCAGGAGGTTCAGATAATGTCTGACGATCTTGACATCTTGAAACGGGTTTCAGC
>JBCCEP010000287.1:0-5665 GCA_039030215.1 Pseudomonadota bacterium | reverse complement strand
CGTCACCAAAAACCGATCGCATTCGCCAATATTGAGGGATTTTGGAACCCGCTTCTGCGAAATCTCGATCACATGCGCCAGGAAGGATTTATCCACACTGAAGGACGGGTTCGTCCAATTGTCGAGGAGGATCCCGAAAAACTTGTTGCCGCGATCATCACCCAAGCGCCCGATGGTGAAGGTGATACTTCCATAATTGACCGGATGTAGGCTGTTGACGAGTTCGCGCAACATCAACTGCATATACCGCAAGGAACTGCCCGGTTGCCCTGCCGTGCGAGCACGTTGAGATGAAAACGCTCTTCAGCAAAAAGAAAAGATTTGGTCCGATCGAGACCATCTTCCAGAAATTCCTTCGGCGGACCAATAAACGCATTGCAAAAGCAAATTTCAAAAAGACCAAACACCGGCTCGCGATCTACTCGTTTGATCATATTGGTTTGATGATCAACCAGTTTGGGGTTTATGAGGGCGAGGAACTGGAATTGGTATTCGACTTTCTGGCGCCGTTTCGTGACCGGTTCAAGCAAGCAACGATCCTCGATATCGGTGCCAATATCGGCAATCATTCGGTGTTTTACTCTGATAATTTCAAGAACGTTCTCGCCTTTGAACCGCATCCTCGAACCTTTGAACTGTTGCAGTTCAATACCAAACCGATTGAGAACATAGACTGCCACAGGCATGGATTTTCGGCCAAGGCCGGTACCGCGACACTGTTCCAGGACGACAAAAATATGGGCGCCTCGTTCGTTGGGAAAGAGAAGGACCGGCCGGGGAAGAAAACCAAATCGATAAAGATCCAACTAAAGACACTTGATCAGCTTAAGGAAAAACTGGGTGACGTTGCGGCGGTGAAGCTCGATGTGGAAGGCATGGAGCTTGATGTTCTGAAGGGCGGCGAGGCGTTCCTGAAATCAGCGCAGCCGGTAATCTTTTTTGAACTGCTGGAAACCGAATTCAGAAACGGGACAACCGACAGCCTGGAGTTTCTCAAGGCGCTTGGCTATCGATTTTGCTGGATCGACAAGGGTGAATCCAATTGGGCTTCATTCCTGAAGTCCCTAGCCGTTGCACCAAAGAACCAGATCGTGACCGCGCAGGAAGTACCGCAGCGATACCATCCGTTTGTAATTGCAGTGCCTCCAGAAATGGCCGTCAGGCTTTCTATGGAGGCTTGACCGGTTCGGGCCTGGGCACACGCAGCAGGCTCCAGGAATAGATGGCGATCGCCGTCCAGATCAGACAGAAGGCTATCAGTTTCACAAGATCGAACGGTTCGTTGAAAAAGAAAACCGCGATCAGGAAAATCATGGTCGGTGCAATGTATTGCATGATGCCGATTGTCGAGAGCCGGAGCAGTTTTGCGCCGGTTGCGTAGAGCATCAGCGGGATTGCAGTTACCGCGCCTGCAAGACAGAGCATGATTGTGTCCGATGTGCTGCTATCGGTGAAATGACCGACGCCTCTCGTTTCCAGCCATGCGACATAGGCCAGTGCCGGTACGCACAAAATCAGCACTTCGAGAAAGAAGCCCTGCGAAGGGCCGATCGGCAGTGTTTTCTTGAACAGCGCATAAATCCCCCAGGTGACCGTCAGTCCGATTGCGACCAGAGGCAAACCACCGGTATCCCAGGTCAAAAGCACTACAGCAGCGATTGCAAAACCGATCGCAACCATCTGATATTTATTCATTTTCTCGCCGAGGATCACATAGGCCAGAAAGATCGAGAAGAGTGGGTTTATATAGTAGCCGAGCGCTGCCTCAAGCGCCCTGCCCGAGGCAATCGCCCAGACATATATGCTCCAATTTATCGTGATAATCGCGGCGGTCAGCCCGGCCTGGGCCAGCATGACCGGATTTGACATGGCATGCTTGAGGTCACCCGTGCGTCCAAGCACAACGATGATTATCCCGGCGAGCGGGACGGACCACAAAATCCTGTGCGCGACAATCTCAACCGCCGGAATGTGGTCTATGGCCTTCATGTAAAACGGCAGAAAGCCCCACAGGAAATAAGCAACCAGCGCGTAGAGAAAGCCTTCCCGGGTGTCCCCGGTCTGCGTGTTCACGCCTGTTGTGCTTTCATCAACCGGAAGCGGATGGAATCCGTCAATGCCTGGAAGGATGCGTCAATGATATTTTCCGAAACGCCAATCGTTGTCCAACGATGGCCTTCGCCGTCAACGCTGTCGATCAGAACGCGGGTGATCGCCTCGGTGCCGCCATTGAGGATACGCACCTTGTAGTCGACCAATTCGAGATCGGCGATCTGGCTTTGATATTTTCCCAGATCCTTGCGCAGGGCACGGTCGAGTGCGTTTACCGGACCCTGCCCTTCGGCGACCGATAGGAATTGCTCGCCGTCGACATCGACCTTCACGATGGCTTCGGAAACGGTCACTCTTTCACCCAATGCATTGTAACGGCGCTCGACTTGAACCCGGAAACTTTCCACCCGGAAGAAATTGTCGATCGAGCCCAGCATTTGCCTTGCCAGGATCTCGAAACTGGCATCAGCCGCCTCATAGGCCCAGCCCTCACTCTCCCGTTCCTTGACGATTGCGATCAGCTTGTCGAGGTTTGGATCATCCTTGGCTACTTCTATGCCGCGCGAGGCAAGCTCGTTTATGAAGTTCGATTTACCACCCTGATCGGAGACCATCACCCGGCGGAAATTTCCGACTGAATCCGGTGTGACATGCTCATAGGTCTGGGGATCCTTCAGAATTGCGGAAGCATGGATGCCGGCCTTGGTCGCAAAGGCCGATGTGCCGACATAGGGTGCCTGCTGATAAGGTGAACGGTTCAGCAATTCATCAAATCTGTGGCTCAGCTTTGTCAGCTTCTTCAAGGCCTCCGGTTTGACGCCGATTTCAAATCGATCCGAGTAGACCGGCTTCAGTGCCAATGTCGGAATGATTGAAACCAGGTTGGCATTGCCACAGCGCTCGCCAATACCGTTCAGCGTTCCCTGGATCTGACGAACCCCTGCCTCAACCGCGGCAAAGGAATTCGCCACCGCCTGGCCGGTATCGTCATGGGCGTGGATACCCAGGCGGTCGCCCGGTATGCCTGACTCGATTACGGCCGTCACAATATTCGTGACTTCCTCCGGCTGGGTGCCGCCATTGGTATCGCACAGGACCACCCAGCGTGCACCGGCTTCAAGAGCCGCGCGCGCGCAGGCGAGTGCATATTCGGGATTGGCCTTGTAACCGTCGAAAAAATGTTCGCAGTCGACCATCGCCTCGCGGCTGGTTTCCAGCGTTGCGAGAACCGATTGCGAGATGGAGTCTAGATTTTCTTCGTTGGTGACGCCAAGCGCGACCCTGACATGGTAGTCCCAGCTTTTCGCGACATAGCAGATGGCATCGGTTTGCGACTGATGCAGGGCCGCAAGGCCCGGATCATTGGAGGCAGAAATTCCGGCGCGCTTGGTCATGCCGAAACCGACGAAAGATGCTTTCGAAGTTCGTTTTTCGGAGAAGAATTCGGTGTCGGTCGGGTTGGCGCCGGGATAGCCACCCTCGACATAATCCACTCCCAGATCGTCCAGCATTTCGGCAATCGTGATCTTGTCCGCGACAGAAAAATCGATGCCCGGCGTCTGCTGGCCGTCTCTCAGTGTGGTGTCAAATAGATATAGGCGTTCTTTGGTCATTGTCTGGTACCTGGGGCTGCGAGACAAAGCTCGACATTTATCGTTTGTATTCCTGCTTGGTTACTGCTGGAGGTCATCGCTTGATCTCCCAGGTGGTAATTCGTTCGCCGGTTTCTGAATCCTTTGAATCCTTTAGCTGGATTCCCTGAGCCAAAAGTTCATCACGGATCTTGTCGGCCTCGGCATAATTTTTCTCGGCGAGGAGCGCGAGGCGGTGGTTGATTGCCTCATCCAATTCACTCAGACGATCACCATCTATTCCAGAGTTGGCCTGCTCCTGAAGCCAATCCGAACGGTAGGAATTCATATCAACACCGAAGAACTGAAGATTGCTGTAAAGCTTCTCGGCAGCTAATGGACGTTCGATTTGAGATAGAGTTTTACTCTCGCGATCCGACTTCGCTTCCTTCAATAACTTGTGCAGTTCAGCAATTGCCTTGGGTGTGTTTAAATCGTCGGCTAACGCCGCAACAAAACTGTCCGTCGGAGGCGTAGCACTTATTTCCGAATAATCTTTCATTTCAGAAAGTTCGATGTCTGCCTGTGTTAACAGATTGAAAGAGAAGTCCAACGGTTGCCGATAATGTGATTTTAACATAGCGAACCGGGCTACCTGACCCGGCCAGGCAAAACCATTCCAATCAGTAAGCAGATCGTGGATGGTGACGAAGTTGCCTTCGGATTTCGACATCTTCCTGCCTTCGACCTGAAGGTAGCCATTATGCATCCAGATCTCTGCCATCTTTTCAGTGCCATGGGCGCAGCATGATTGGGCGATCTCGTTTTCATGATGGGGAAAGATCAGGTCTAGACCGCCACCATGGATATCGAACACCTCTCCTAGATTTTCCTTCGACATGACCGAGCATTCAATGTGCCAGCCGGGTCGGCCATAAATCTTCGATCCGTCGAACTCGGCATCCCAACCGGGCTCGGTTTCGCTCGACTCTTTCCACAAGACGAAATCCGCCGGATTTTTCTTGTGATCCTCGACTGCGACACGGGCGCCGGCCTGCTGTTCTTCGAGCTTGCGTTTTGACAATTGGCCATATTCCGGCATGGCGCCGACATCGAACAGAACCTCCCTGCCCTCACGCCCAGTGGCGACATAGGCGTGCCCCTTGGCGATCAGGGTCTGGATCATCTCGATCATGCCGTCGATATATTCAGTCGCCCGCGGCTCGATGGTAGGCGGCAGGCAACCCAGCGCCTCGACATCTGAATGAAACTGGTTGGCTGTTTTCTCGGTAACGGAACGGATGGCGTCGTTCAGCGTCAGTTTTCCGCTTTTGATGTCCTCGCCAAAGTCACGCAGCGCGCGTGCATTAATCTTGTCATCGACATCGGTAATGTTGCGAACATAGGTGACGTGATCATCGCCATAGACATGTTGCAGCAACCGATAGAGCACATCGAAGACAATGACCGGCCTGGCATTTCCGATATGGGCGAAGTCATAGACTGTCGGACCACAGACATACATACGGACATTGTCCGGATCAATCGGTTTGAAAACTTCCTTTTGACGCGTCAGCGTATTGTAGAGTTTCAGGTCAGTCATCAGTGCTCTTCTTCTTCCGTCGATAAGGTCCAATTCCTGTGCCGTATTCGCAAACGCGCAATACTGCACGACAAACTGCAAGCCCGTGGCCGGGACGTTCGGTTTTCGCTGAAATTAAGAAAAAGAACGGCCAGGCCAGCGAGATGCTAGCTGATAATCGTGCAGATAATGCAAACGCCGCGAAGGGCGGAGACGACCGTTTTCATGGCCGCCATATTGCCGGTAATCGCAATTCCGTCAAGGCGAATCCATTATCAAATCCGTAAGTTTTACGAATTGTCGTGAAGATTTTGTTGCGCAAATATCACGACAAGGGAGGATTCGAATAAAAATCATGATTATTTTTGCGAAAATTCTAGAAAATTTACAAAAATTCGCTTTTCGGGAACCTTTTTGCCTCAATCTTGCCATGCGGTGGGTATGTAGGCCTGCGTTAAAT
>JBCCEP010000286.1:0-5697 GCA_039030215.1 Pseudomonadota bacterium | reverse complement strand
GTTCAGCAGGGCCTGCTGCACAAAAACAGAGGCCAGGCCGTTATCCAGCAGGTCCTTGCGTTTCATGCGCTTCACCGGGTCTGGCATGTTGGCGAGCATGGCAGCGATTTCCTCTGCAGTCTTGCTGGCAAGCGTCCGGTCCCTGTGGGCGGTTGAAAACGACAAGGAGTTGACGGCATCATGCACTGACAGGCATCTGAGTAGCCAAAGCCTGGCGCCTGCTTCGGCCGCCTTTCCAGCTGGCATGAGATTGCCGTCATTATACTCCCGGTCGAGATATTCCAGGATCAGGCTGGATTCGTAGAGAACGAGGCCGTCATCAACGAGTGTTGGGACGACAGCATCCGGATTGATCTTGAGGTAGTCGGGATGGTGCTGATCGCCCTTGGGCAGATCAAGGACATGGCTCTCATATTCCAGTCCGATTTCCGCAAGGCCGATACGGACCTTTACTGAACATACGCTGGTCAAACCGTGATATAGTATCAGCACGGCATCATCTCCTCGATTCCGAAAGCAGTGGTGCTTTTGCCCAGCGCAATTGAATTCATCGAATTAGTCAAGTTCGAATATCTGTTTGGGTGTCTCGTGCAGACAGCCGCTTACACCGTCATCGGTGACTAGGTAGTTGTCGCAAATGACGGCAAATACCGATTCATCGTCATAGCCCGGATGGACAGCGAGGTTCATGCCTGCCGCAAGCTTCATGGTTTCATCTGCTCGTATCAGAGGCCGTTCCACGAGATCATAACCCTGGCCGTGCGCGTAAAGGCGCCGTTCAGCAGGCAGGCCATGGCTTGTCATCCATTCATCATGGGATTTGGCAATTGCGGCTGGATCAGCGCCCGGCTTTATCATTGACAGCGTATGATCCTGTGCCTCTTTTACCTTTGCAAAAGAGTCCTTCAACGCATTGGTGGCGCGTCCGAGCACGATCGTCCGGGCGATTTCCGTATACATCCCGCCGGGCCCGTTGACTTCGATCAGGATCGAGAAATGTTCGCCATCCTGAATAGTCTTTCCCTGGCGCTGGCGTGCCTTGAATCTGGCAGAGGTACCCATCGGCGCCGATGATCCCAGAAAGAGACCGTTGTCAGAACCAAGCCTGTGAGCTTCGGCCTGGGCGAAATTGATGACATCGATATCCCGCATTCCCGGCTTGATGAAATTGCAAACTGCCGCAAAGACGTCGTCCTGCATCTTGCAGGCCAGTTTAACGTGCTCCTGTTCTTCCGGGCTCTTGATTGCCTTGATCAGATCGATTTCATCGGTCAGGTCATGCGTTGTCACGTTATCAAGCGCGTCGATCGCCTGCATCAGGCTGGAGGGCAGGCTGTCAGGGGTTAGAATACCGACATTCTTGACACCGGAGGCCGTCAGTTCGCCTGTGACCAATTCTGCGTCATAGCGTGGCGAATACCCGACCGAGAAAAATGACGGGGTCGACAGAATTTTGCCAACACCGCGATTAATCGGATCGTCATCGTCGATCTCCCTGACGCCATCGAAAACGCCCATTTCCACGACCGTCATCGGGCGATCGACGTAGAAAATTACCGTCCGGGGATAGGCATTGACGGCCCAGATATCGGTGAACCAGCGAACGTAGCCGCCGAGCCAGTCATCACGACCCTGCATGACGAGCGCCTCGATGTCCTTGTCTTTCATCACCTTGCGGACCGCAGCCCAGCGTCGCTCGAGTTCAGCATTGCTTGTATGGGTGATGAATTCCTGACTGGTCATACAGTTTCCTCGCGCGCGATGAGATCCGGCAGGTCGCCGCCGCCGCCATTATTCCATGCCTTAAGATTTCTGATGACGCTGGGCAGGACCTGTTTGCGATAGATATCGCTTACTCCGCCAATATGGGGTGTGATGGTAACGCCGGGTGTGTGCCAAAGCGGGCTGTCCGAAGGTAACGGCTCCTGTTCGAATACATCGAGCGCTGCCGCGCGGATGGTTCCCGCCGTCAGGTGTTTTTCAAGCGCCTGTTCATCCAGGCAACCGCCGCGGGACAGGTTGATCAGGATGGCGTCGGGCCGCATCGCGGCGATGACCTCGTCGTTGACCAGGTGATGGGTTGCCGCACTATAAGGCACCAGTATGATCAGGAAATCGGTATCCGCCGCGGCCGAGGTAAACTCGCTTCGCTTGTAGATCCTGGAGAACCCAGAGACTTCCGTGCGGCCATTTGATACGCCGGTCACCGTCATACCGAACGCAAGTAGACGGGTCGCCAAAGCCTCTGCTATCGAACCGACACCCACAATGCAGGCCGACCGGCCTTCCAGCAATGGCTGCGGCCAGCGCTCCCATTTTCCCACCTTCTGGTTATCGAGCATCCTTGGATAGTCACGCAAGGTGCTCAGCATAAGCAAGACGGCGAGCTCCGACATTTGCGGACCATGAAAACCGCTGCTGTTTGACAGATAGACATCCTGGCCAACCGATTGAGAACTGAGCAAATTGTCGACGCCAGTCGTCAAGGCATGGATCCATTTCAAATTGGCCATTGAGCCGATCAGTTCTTCGGTAAGCGCAGGGGCCAGGCCGACGAGGATTTCGGCGTGGGAACCGACGTCGATGGCCTGATCCGGATCGGCTGCCGCCAAGTATGAGTATTCCGGGCATTCTACCAGAAGTTGGCTGACAAACCATTCGGCATCGCCATTCATTATGAGGACATGTTCGCGCATGGCTGCTCCTAGTAGAGTGGATCCGGCACCCACAGCGCCAACTGCGGAGACAGAAACAATAATATGATCAGCAAGATCGGGGCGACAAGCTTCAGCGCAATTCGGCGGTGTGACTGGTAGATTTCAACGACGATCGCTTTCGGTGAATTTACTTGTTTTCATTGGTTCCCTCCCATCTATTCCAATCGTTACTGATGTGCGGCAGTACCGATTAGTCAGAACACACCTGAGCCGGAACGCACCGGCAAAGCTTCCTTTCCGTGGTCTGTTCTTCAGGAAGCTTGACACTGTAAGGGGTATTAGTGCCAATATGAATTTTTCGCATTTCAATAAGCTGGTGTTATGGAAATCAAGCCGCGTTATCTTCGCTATCTGGCAGCCATTCGCAGGCATGGCAGTTTTGTCAAAGCTGCCGAAGCGCTGAATATTTCGCAACCAGCGCTTTCCCTGAGCGTTCAACGCTTCGAGGACGTCACCAAGGCAAAACTTGTCGACAGAGGGCGCCACGGTGCGCGATTGACCGCAGCAGGTCTTGTGCTGGCGCGCCACGGTTCCGAGATCGAAGCGGCAATAACTTCTGCTTCCGATGACATCAATCTCTTTTCGCACGGCATTAGCGGGCGATTGAGATTGGGCGGCACGCCGTTGTCGACGAATGGATTGATCCCCGAAGTCGTCAGCCGATTGTTGCGAATAACCACCGATGTGGCGATCGACGTCATTGAGGGGGTCGACGAGGATTTGCTGGACATGCTGATCCGTAACGAGCTTGATGTTGTCATTGGAGCGCCGGGTGGAGAACTGATCCGACCAGCCATTGCCACGCAGACGCTGTTTTCTGCAAAAACAGTTTTGGTTGTGAGGCCCGATCATCCCTTGATGAAAAACAAGTCTGTTTCCCTGTCTGATCTGGAAACATCGCTTTGGGCCATTCCACCGCAGGGTGGCGCATTCCGAAACCAGATCGAGGCGCTGTTCACCGCAAACGGGATTTCATTTCCAAGGCGAACAATTCAGGCCGCCTCCATTCATGTCCTGAAGCGAATTGTGCGGCTCTCCGATGCCGTGACGCTCGCTGCCGAACAGATTGTCCGCGACGAGGTCGAGGCAGGTCAGCTGAATTGCCTGGAAATCAGTGAGCCGGTTGCACTCAGAATATTTGGATTGCATACCCGGCGGGACAAGGAGTTGGGTGATCTGGCAAATCTGTTTTGCGAGCTTGCGATTGAAACCGCGCCTAAATACGAAGCAAAAAAATCCAGCTAAAGTAATATATTTCAGATAGTTACCTTTGTATCTTAATCAAAAAAATTTCGTTTGAATTTTCGATCATTCGGCCAATATCGTTATGTCTTCAGGTCTGACCCGCACTTTCAGGATGTCGTCGGGTGAAATGCTGTTTGACGGGTGCAGCTGTACGGAAATTTTTGCTGAGCCCACACTGATCACACAGTCTAGCGTATTACCCAAGAATACCACTTCCTCGACCTTGCCTTCGATCAGGCTTCCAAACGTAGCGTTTACTTCGTCTGCAGAGCGAAGGTTTTCGGGTCTGATGGCGACAGTTACTTCCGTACCGACGGCGTGATCCTTATTGCCCGAAAATTTGAGCTTGCCGGCGGGGGTGTCGACCGTTC
Organism: Pseudomonadota bacterium; assembly: GCA_039030215.1. Lineage (GTDB taxonomy): Bacteria > Pseudomonadota > Alphaproteobacteria > Rhizobiales > Rhizobiaceae > BOKV01. Next base: position 1,364 of record JBCCEP010000286.1, on the reverse strand, counting down.
CTGGCGCGGTGATCTTGCCGTCGAGGAAATTGATCTGGCCGATGAAACTCGCAACGAAGCGCGATTGCGGTTTCTGGTAGATCTCGCGCGGTGGTGTCTCCTGAACCACTTTGCCGGCATTCATTACGGCAACACGGTCTGCCATGGTAAGCGCTTCGGTCTGATCATGGGTCACATAGACGGCGGTCATGTTGAGGCGTTTTACCAGGCTGCGCAGTTCCAGCCGGGTCTCCACGCGCAGCTTTGCGTCGAGATTGCTGAGCGGTTCGTCGAGTAGGACAACAGGCGATTCCCGGCAGATTGCCCTTGCCAGTGCCAGGCGCTGTTGCTGACCGCCGGAGAGGAACGGGGCAGGGCGCTGCTCGTAACCTGACAATTGTACCAGCTCAAGCGCGCGCGTAACCCTCTCCCAGATTTCCTTGTCGGCGACGCGTGGGCGCATTTCGCGTAGTGGAAAGGCAACATTCTCAAAGACGGTCAGATGCGGCCAGATTGCGTAAGACTGAAACACCATTGCGATATCGCGCTGGTGCGGTGGAACCGCTATGCCCTGATTTGAATCGTAAACGACAGCTCCGTCGAGCAGGATGCGACCGCTTGTCGGATGTTCCAGCCCGGCAAGACAACGCAGTGTTGTCGACTTGCCGCAACCGCTTGGTCCCAAAAGGGTATAAAATTCGCCCGGCTCAACATGGATCGAGATTCCGTCGACGGCATGGACCTTGCCGCCATCGGTCTGGAAGATGACGTGGAGGTCTTCGATCGTAATCATAATGCTGCTCCGACGTTGCGCTGACGGCCGAAGCCAACAAATCTGAGCACGAGCGCGAGCAGGAACATGAACAGCATCAGGACGACCCCGATCGCGCCGACCGAGCTGATATTTCCATTATCCCAAAGATACCAGATCATGACGCCCAGTACTTCATTGTCGCCGCCCTGGGAAAGGATCAGCGGCAGGCTGATGAACCGGACGCTCAGCAGCGCACAATAAATCCAGATGCCAACGATTGTCGGCATGAGAAGCGGTGCAAACACACGGGTCGCAACGCGGAAGGGTGGGGCGCCGGATAGTTTTGCCGCATCCTCGAGGTCAGCGTGGATTTGCAATAGCGCGGTACTCATCGCACGTACGCCATAGGCGATGAACAGAACCGTAAATCCGAATACGAGCGCGTAGAGCGAACCGAACGTGCTGGCACCGGTCAGAATATCAAACTGCAGGAGCAACCAGAATAGTGCCAGACCGAGAACGATACCGGGAATTGAATGCGGCAGGAAAGCAAGCATATCGAGAAGGTAGCGCGCCACAAACCGGGTCCGGACAACGATATAGGCGATGACGAAGGAGAGTATCGTCACCG
>JBCCEP010000285.1:0-5711 GCA_039030215.1 Pseudomonadota bacterium | reverse complement strand
AGGTTTCCAGGCAGTCTTCTCGCCTTCTTCATTCAGATTGTACGGATGTTCGTAGGTTGCTCCGTCGGCTAGAGGATACCGGAAATGCCAGAGATGGCCCTTGGTCTCAACCTGCTCGACTTCCAGGTCGGATATCGCGGTCATCAATTTCGGATCCCAGTTGACCAACCGTTTGTCCCGGTAAATCAGCCCTTCGTTATAGAGCTGTACAAAGACCTTGATCACGGCTCTCGAAAGACCCTCATCCATTGTGAAGCGTTCGCGCGACCAATCGCAGGAAGCGCCAAGCCGCTTGAGCTGGTTGAAGATCAAGCCGCCGGATTCATCTTTCCATTGCCAAACGCGCTCTACAAACTTTTCGCGTCCCATGGTTCTGCGATCCGGTTGCTGGAGCTCCATAAGCTGACGCTCGACGACCATCTGGGTCGCAATTCCGGCATGATCCATCCCTGGCTGCCAAAGCACATCCTTGCCGCGCATGCGCTCGAAACGAACCAGGATGTCCTGCAGTGTATTGTTGAGCGCGTGGCCCATGTGCAGAGAGCCGGTCACATTGGGCGGCGGTATCACGATGGTGAATGTATCTTCACCAGGTTTGGCGCCGGCGCCGGCAGCAAAAGCGTCTGCCTTTTCCCATTTTCCTGCGATACGCGGCTCGATTGAAGCCGCATCGTAGTTCTTCTCAAGCATTTCGCATTAGTCTCTCAAATCGGTCGGCGGATATTGCCTGACCACATTGCAGAATGGCGTTTATGTTTCCGTGTAAAGCGAATGCGCTTGGACAAGTCAACTGCGGTTCGTCGGCACCTCAATATTCCCGAGCTCAATGCTGCCGAGGAAATGCATCAACTGGGCAATATCTATGTGAATTGAAGCTATGTCAGGCCTGGCGCGCAATACGCTCGATTTCCTCGCGTACTGCTTTCTCAACCATGGCAGGCAGGTTGTTGTCCAACCATTCGCGCAGCATCGGGCGCAGAACCGTTTCCACGCGCGCATCCAGGTCATCCATGACGCTCTTTTTCAGGCGATCGAGAGAACCTGCGACTGCTGTCTGCGTTGCCGGTGCGACCAACGCCTCACGAAAGGCGCCTGCCTCTACATCGGTGGTGCCGCCTTTTTCCTTAGCAGTCTCTTCTGTTTCAACGCGGTCAGGTGTTTCTACGGGGTCAGGCGATGTATCAATAGTTTCTGCGACCGGCTCGATATCGAGCGAGTCTGGATGATCAAGCGCCTGCGCCACCAGTTCTGCTGCTGAATCCCTCCTGGACATACTGGTCATTGCAGTCTTGTCGATCTTCGCCAGGTCTTTCAGCGTCATCGCACCTTCTGGCGGTGTCGCGCTTGGCGCTGGTTTTGATACAAGCGCTTTTTCGAACTTTTCAAGATCGGATTGTATTTCGTCGTCCGCTGTCACGTCAGGACGGGGACTGTCATCAACTTTTGGCGTTGAAGCAGTTTGACTGATCGTCGGCTGAAAATGGGAAGATACAGTGCGCTGCAAATCTGCAAGGGTCTGGGATTTCTCCGGCTTGTCGCTAACCTCTTTCGTCTGTGGCGACGGTTGTTGGCGGGCCTGCAGGCTTTCTGGCGATGGAGCTGGATTTGGCCGTTGTGTAGCTGCATCGTCGGCACGTGGTAACTGCCCACGAACCATTCCGGCCAGGCTGGCAAGATTAAATTGTTCAGGCTGATCTTCAGCGCGCCTTGCCGGCTGTTGCGGCGGTGCAACCGCAGCAGTTTCCGTTTCTGCGGTTATCTTTTCGGCAGAGGCAGGTGGTTGTTGTGGGTTTGCGCTTCCGGGATTGCTGCCAGTCCGCCTGTCGTCCTGTGAAACAATCTTGCGAATGGACGAAAGGATGTCGTCCATTGAGGGTTCATTTTTTGCCGCATCAGCCATGGTAGTCTCCTGATTCAGGGGATCGGACCACGGCCCCCCCTACCGCTACGAATCATTGTTACATTACATTAACTTAACAGCGGCTTTAAGAGTACCATCCATATTTCGGCAATTTTCGGCTCAAATCGTGGCTTTCCCGGCAATAATGCGCGTTTCATATCAGGAAATTACTTTCTTATAGAGATGCCAGGTAGCGTGGCCGAGAACGGGCAGCACAATCAGCAGCCCGAGAAAGAATGGTGCCAGTGCGATAAAGGCAAGCACGGTCACAATGAAGCCAAAAGTCAGCATCGGCACCGGATTGGTTATCACCGCCCGAATACTGGTGACGAGTGCGGTGACGAAATCATAGCTGCGTTCCATCAGCAATGGCATCGAGATCACTGTCGTTGAAAACAATACGAGCGCCAGGACACCTCCGACAACAGTTCCGGTGGCAAGATAGGCAAGACCGTCCGAGGTGGACGTTATGACATCGGTAAAGGCCTCGATTGATGACATCGATTGCGAGCCCAGAAACAAGGCCGTGAGCAGTCTAATCTGATACATCCAGATCCAGAAGATGAACAGCACGACAAATGCCATCCAGCCCATTTCACGTTCGCGCTGGCTGAAGACCACCGAAAATATCTGCTTCCAAATTATCGGCTCCCCGGCGGAAATCCTGCGACTGGTTTCGTAAAGGCCCGCTGCCACGAATGGTCCGATGAGCGGAAATCCGATAGCGACCGGGAAGATCATCCAAGTCTGATCAAAATAGTTAAGCGCGGCCAGGATGATCAAGCCTCCGACGGTATAAAATCCGCCAAAGAAAAGACCTATCATCGGGGCCTTGGTGAAATCGCTGAAACCCTCGCGCAATGACAGGAATACATCGTCGAGCCCGATTTGATTTATCTGAGGCGGTTGGGTCGCGGTTGCAGTGCTGCCAGTCATGTTTCCTCCCAGGCTGGCCGACGATCCGACGTGCCGGACCGATAACGGCATTGCCATAATCACATACTGGCAAGTCGAATAAAATGATCGAAATCAATTCCGATCAATCTGGAGGAACTAGAATAAAAACCGAAATCAGTTAATGGGAACCAGGCTGATGCCGTAGGAAGCTGAATAGGTCGGACGCGGTGTCGGCACTGGTCCGATTGGCGGCAAGGCAACATTCGAGGCGTCGAAATCATCGGACGCATACAATTGAAGCTGACGCGCCTGCCAATCGGTATCCTGCGACGCTGTCACAACCTCGACTGGCTGTTCGACTGCTACTTCGACCGGTACTTCGGCTTCAGATTCTTTCCTGATCGAACCGGTCAGCAGGTTGTTGACCTTTGCAACCAGGCCTTCTTCCTCTTGCGACTCGGCGGAATTTTCTGTTTCCGCATAAGCCTGCATTACTGCAGGTGCGCCGCGGACGTCTGCTGCGGCAGTCAGCATGGCATTGTGAATTTTCTCGGAATTATCCATCGTGACATGGATTTGACCCCAGATCAGGGTGTTGCGCACGACGCCTTTGTGATTTGGCCCCGAAGTCAGACGCCCATAGACCGGGAAGGCATGGTAAAAATTCTCAGCGACTTCGACATTGGAGGGGGTAATACCGGCCGGTCCCGGAATATCGATCAAACCCATATAGGCGACCCTGATACCGGTGCCCTTCAACCTGCTTGCAATGGCCAGCGCGGTTAGCGCGCCCATGGAATGTCCGGCAAGCAGAACAGCATCCGGTCTGCGTTTCATAATGTCCCGGTATGCCCATTCACCTGCTTCCCAGCGATAGACTTTCGAGCGGACGCCGGTTCGTTCAAGCTTTTCGCCAATGGTGTCCATGCCTTGTGAAAAGGTCAATCCTTTAGCAATGAAGGTAAAATCGCCTGCGCCACGAAATATGTAGGCTTCCAGGGCAAGCGCACTGGCGCTAAACGAAACAGACATGATCAAAGCCGCAATCGGCGAAATCAATGCTGCGAGAGCTACTCGAAACAAACTACCCTCCATGCGCCTGCGCTAAACAACACACGTGCAAAACTTGCAATTGGCAGGCATGCAATGCCGAAAGAAGGGATATGATATGTCACTCGCCCTACCCGACGATTCCATTATGGTTGCTGGAACCTTAAGGAAGTATTGAGAAAATGCGGCTCGAATGGGGCAATGGGCGCGCGACGACAGTTCCGCCGCGCAAGCGGTATCTTTCTTCAGAAGTGCTAAAGAGCCTAGCTGGTAGCCGCTCGCGCAGCATGGGTGACTTCCAACGCCTTCTTCAGGCGACCGTCGCGACCATACATATCGGCGAAATATTCCACTTCACCATTATCTCTCGGCCAGGCAGTGAAATAGGCTACGTAGACCGGAATGTTGCCAGGGACATCTTCTGATGCGTGGGCGCCGCCGGCAATCCGAGAACCAATGTAATCAACGCTGGTGCCCAAGACGGCGGCTGCCATCTCCCTTGGCTGGTGCAGACGAACGCAGCCATGGCTGAAAGCTCTGGTAGAGCGATTGAATAAATTACGCGAAGGCGTGTCGTGCATATAGATCGCATGCTTGTTGGGGAACAGAATTTTCAATTCGCCCAATGCGTTGCTTTTGCCCGGCCTCTGACGCACGTCGTAAGGCGGTTTGGCGCCGACGGTATACCAATCGACTGAGGCGGATGAAATCTGCCTGCCCTTGCGGTCGGTCACTTCATAGCCGCGCTCATCGAGATAGGCCGGATTAGCGCGGAGTTTGGGTAGATATTCATTGACCAGGATCGAACGCGGAATGCCCCAGTATGGATTATATTCCACGGTCTCGATTTCATCGTAGAAGAAGCTGGTCTGGTTTGAGTTCTTGCCGACAACCACACGCATTTCGAGTTCGGTCTTGCGGTCTTCAACATAGCGGGCGGTATAGGACGGCTGGTTGATGAAGACATGGCGCGATCCAAGATCCTTTGGATGCCAGCGCAATCTTTCCATCGCAAACAGGATACGCTCACGCTTTGTTTCCGGATCAACGTCGGTCAGCTTGGCAATCGTGTTTGGTCCCACGACACCATCGGCTCCCAGACTTTTCTCTTTTTGAAAGGCTTTGACCAGCTCCACGACTTCCGGCGTAAAGGTGTCTATCGCTTCTGGCTGTGCAAGAAATGCCTTTGCTGATTCAGCAGTTTCGACCGAGCCTTTCCTGGCAATCGCAGCAAGAATATTTGGAACCTGCTCATGGGTGTCGCCCGGCCTAATAAGCGTCTTTGCCGGAATTACGATCAGACCATCGCTCTGCTGCTCGATATCGGAAAGTTCGGTCTGAAGCGCACGAAAATAATCACTATCGGGATTGAGAGCCTTCAATTTCCGGGCCGGCAGTCCACCTGAGGTGATTTCCTCGATCACTGCGGTTGCGTCAGCGCGATTTTTCGGGAAATCGTGGTAGCCGGAAAGCTTGTTCGGGTCGACGCGGCCAGCAGAGGCATCCATGCCATAGCGGATCGCTGCAATGGTAAGTGCGATTTCAAGGCGCGCAGCCTCCATCAGGTCGATCACTGTGTCAGGTTGTGGAAAACCGACATCGTAATCTGTTGCTTCGAGGCCGACAGCATCAGCGTCCTCGAGCACCGAGATAACGGAGCGCGCGTGAGCATTTGGCTGCAATTCCTCATCCAGCCATATCAGTTCCCGGTTGTTTCTATAGTGATCGGATACTGCTTTGGAAATTTCCGGTTCCGCCATGATCGACAATTCACCAAAGGCACGGGAAATCCGGTCGAAATCTGTCTCGACCACATATTCAGGCGAAATGGATCCGGTGGGCTGGGGATCGGTGGCGACTTCGT
>JBCCEP010000284.1:0-5713 GCA_039030215.1 Pseudomonadota bacterium | reverse complement strand
TTTGTCCACGAGAACCGAATTTGCGAGACCGTAAAGATCGGCATCGTCCGGGTGGACCAATTCCTCAACCTCGCTGAAACCGAGCATGTTTTCCTTTGGTTCCATGCCGAGGAGCCCAAACATGGAACTCGACCAGTAGATGCGGCCACGGGCCAGATCCCAATCCCACAAGCCGGTTCGCCCGCGTGACAGTGCGGTGTCGGACCGGTTTTGTGTTTGCCGGTAAATCTCATCGGCTTCCTGCGCCCGCGTGCCCTGGGCAAAATAGGCATACAGCACAACCAACAAGATGCTGGATGTACCGACAAACAGGGTTACATTCAGCGAGAGCGATTTTCGCCAATTGCTGTAGATCGAATCTGTCGGCTGAACGATCGTCACCCCGCCAATTGGCTTGTTGGTCAGGCGATGGACGCCCAGTGCCTCTTGACCATTGGGCAGTTGTACATACCGGGTCTCTGCCCGGCGCCCAAAGGTCGTCAGCAACATCACGTCGCCGAGTATTCGTTCGATATTCTGATTGTGATGTGCAGGGGAGTAGGGTGCGGTTGCAATAATCTCGCCGTTTGGGTCGGAAACAACCACTTGCCGTCCGCCCAGAAGGTAGCGTGCCGGCACCGTATCCGAGACCGTATTCTGGAGCTGATGCAATGAGATTGCCGTCTGCTCCGTGATGTTGAGGCCATTGATCCGCTCTGTCAGCAGCTCCGCCATGAAGTTCATTTCGGTCTCGGCGGTGTCACGGATGGTGACCGCTTCCGAATTGAGCTGCATCCACCTTGCTGCACCGACAATGGTCAGAAATATCACGATCAAGACCGGGATGAGACGCCGCAGCATCCCTTCGCAGCTTAATAGTCGTTCATAGGCTGGATGGCTAAGGAGGCGGGCATATCCGGGAACGCGCGAATTTAGCCCGTTCCGCGTAAACAGAGTCGCCCTGGACTGCACGCGCCGCGCGTCAGCCTGCCCCATCGAGTGGCCTCCTCGAATTTCAGTTCACCGTTCGGTTTCGCCGCAAAACCGAATCAGTTGCATTTGAATCAAGACGAATCAGCTTGTCCAGAGTCAAGGCGCAAAAAATCACCAGTAGTTTACTGGTTTATCCACAATATAATCCATGAAAACATGGGCAAAAAGAGGACCGACCGTCTAGGCACCCAATATTCGCTGAATGATGTCAGCACTGTCGCGCGAGAGATTTGGTCTGCCTGCCAGCTTTTCCAGCTGCGTCTGGGCAAGTTTTCTGCGCTGCTCTTCCAGAGATTTCCAGGAACGAAAACTGGTCAACAGACGTGCTGCGACCTGCGGATTGATCGGATCCAGTTCCTCAATCACATCGCTCACCAGCGCATAGCCCTTGCCGCTTGCCGCATGAAATCCGGTCGGATTTGACATGGCGAATGCACCGATCAGCGATCTGACTCGGTTTGGATTGGAAAAGGAAAAGGACGCATGCTGCATGAGCTGGCGAATGACTTGTAACGTCTTCTCGCCCGGTGCAGTCGCCTGAATGCTGAACCACTTGTCCATTACCAGTGCGTCCTGTCCATATTCGCTGGAGAAAGCATCGATCGCCTTTGTTGCCTGGCTGCGTGAACCGTGCAGGTGAACGATCCGCGTAAATGCCGCCGCCCGGTCGTTCATGTTTGTGGCGTTCTTAAATTGGCCGATACTTTCACCTTCGGCGTTATTGCTATTTGCTAACACGCCAAGACTAAGCATCTGATTGATCAGACTTCGCTTTCCGGCTTCCGCCGCGCTGGCTACAAAGCCTGCTGCAGGCCTGTTTTCCTCGGTAACTGTGGGCCTCTGCGGCTCAATCGCGGCCCCCAATTCTCCGAGTGTGAACCGCAGCGCTTTGAAGATGGCTTCGGGATCGACATTTCGTGCCACGGTTTGTGCAATCTCGTTTTCGCCCGGCAATGTAATCATCAGCGCTCTGAACGCGGGTTCGAGGGTTTCATCGCCAACGATCTCAGCTGCTATCTCGCCCAGGCGCGGGTTCGCCTTTGGTGCCTTGCCCCTCCGGATTGATCGCACGCCGGTAAGGATCGATTGTGTCGCTAGCTTTTGAAATGCCTGCCATTTGTTGAACGGATCGCTGTCATTCAATGCAAGTGTCCGTAAATCTGCTTCACTTTGCGAGAAATCGACATTCACCGGCGCGGTAAAGGCCCGGTTTAGAGAAACGGCAGGGCGTTCCTCGACGCCATGGAACACGATTTTGTGCTGGCGCCGCGTGAGGTGGAACAAGTCTCCTTCATGGGCAACACCGGTGATTTTCGTCGGCGCAATTTCCCCGGACTTTCCGCTGATCAGGCCAATGCGCACGGGAACATGCATCAGCTTTTTCCTGCTTTGACCGGGTGTTGCTGCCAGGTTCTGCTCAATCTCCAGCGTAAGCTTTCTGCCCACCTTGTCATAGCTTGCAGATACCGGAAGGTTGGGGGTTCCAGCCTGAGTGTACCAGTTGAAGAATTGTGAAAGATCGGCCTTTCCGGCGTCTTCGAAACATTTAAGGAACTCTTCGACCGTAGCCGCCTCACCATCATGGCGGCGAAAATAAAGGTCCATACCTTTCTTGAACTTTGCCGGCCCGAGCAGCACGACGATCATGCGCACCAACTCGGCCCCTTTTTCATAGACCGTGGCGGTATAGAAGTTGTTGATCTCCCTGTATTGCGAAGGTCGCACGGGATGGGCTAGCGGACCCGCATCCTCGACAAACTGATGTGCCTTCAGCGTCCGCACCTCGCTGATACGCTGAACCGCGCGCGACCGTTGGTCTGCGGTAAACTCCTGATCGCGGTAGACGGTGAGACCTTCCTTCAGGCAAAGCTGGAACCAGTCGCGGCAAGTGATCCGATTTCCGGTCCAGTTATGAAAATATTCATGTGCAATGACTCGCTCAATACCCGCATAATCCGCATCTGTGGCTGTCTGCGGATTGGCCAGTACATATTTGTCATTGAAGATGTTGAGCCCTTTGTTCTCCATGGCGCCCATATTGAAATCGGAAACCGCAACAATGTTGAAAACATCGAGATCATATTCGCGTCCAAAGACTTCCTCATCCCAACGCATGGATCTGATCAACGCATCCATTGCATATTCGGCACTCGTCGATTTGCCCTTCTCGGTGTAGATCGCCAACTTTACCGGCCGACCGGAACCCGTAACATAGTCGCTGTGAATACTTTCCAGATCACCGCCAACCAGCGCGAAGAGATAACTCGGTTTTGGATGCGGATCATGCCAGACGCTGTAATGACGATCACTGTCAATATTTCCTGATTCGACCGGATTGCCGTTGCCCAGGAGAATTGGCGCTTCCTTTTTGTTGGCCTCAATACGTGTCGTGTAGATCGCAAGAACATCGGGCCGATCAGGGAAATAGGTAATACGCCGAAATCCTTCTGCCTCGCACTGGGTACAGTAGTTCCCGCCCGAGCGATAAAGACCCATCAACTTGGTATTGGATTGCGGATTGACAACTGTTTCGATCTCAAGCGTGAATCGGCGGGTTCTTGGAGGCTTGTGAAGCACCAGTTCCTCGCTTGTCGCGGTGTAGGCTTCCGCTTTTGCAGCCTTTCCGTTGATCTTGAGCGAGGCCAGCGTAAGCTCGTCACCATCGAATCTCAATATTGTGCCAGGCGCCGTTTCCTTGTCGCGTACCACCTGCATGTTTGAGGAAACTGTTGTTTTTTCAGGGTCGAGCTTGAAGATCAGTTCGACTGTCTCAACGCTGTAGTCTGGCTTGCGGTAATCCTTGAGCTTGATTAATTGTCCCTGTTCAGTTCTCAAAACCAAAAACATCCTCTAATAAATCGGTTTGCACCAATGGTGCGAAACTTCCATCTACACGCAGCCATCGCAGCGTTTTATGTGTATTCGCAAGAATTTCAATCGGCAATCTAATCTCGGAGCAAGGCAAGATGAACGCCAAATCGGCACTCAAGACCCTGGAACCGCATCGTAAACGCCTTTCAGACATGCCAATGAGGCAACTGTTTGCCGCTGATTCCAGGCGCTTTTCGAAGTTCTCGGCTAAGCTGGACGATCTATTATTCGATTTTTCCAAGAACCGGATCGACGCTGATGCATTCGATGCCCTGATCGAATTGGCACGAAACCGGCACGTGGAGGCAAGACGCGATGCAATGTTTGCCGGTGAGCACATTAATGTAACCGAAGATCGCGCAGTCCTGCACACGGCCTTGCGTAATCTGTCCGGCGATCCCGTTCTGGTAGACGGCACGAATGTAATGCCGGAAATCCGCAAGGTTCTTTCGGCCATGCGTAAGTTCTCGAACGATCTGCGTTCGGGCAAATACAAGGTCTCCGGCGGCAAGATAACCGACGTGGTCAATATCGGAATTGGCGGTTCCGATCTCGGACCGGCAATGGTCGCTCGCGCGCTCTCACCCTATGCAGATGGTCCTCAAACCCACTTCGTCTCAAATGTCGATGGTGCGGACCTGGCCGATACGCTCAAAGGCCTGAATCCGAAGACAACCCTGTTCATCATTGCATCAAAGACATTCACTACTGCAGAGACGATGGCCAATGCACGGTCTGCGCTTGCCTGGATCAAGAAGGCTGTTGGTGCCAAAAGGGCCGGCGGCCATTTCGCAGCACTCTCCACAAATTTGGAAGCAACAAGGGCATTTGGAATTTCCGACGATCGGACGTTCGGGTTCTGGGATTGGGTAGGTGGCCGCTATTCTGTCTGGTCGGCAATCGACCTGTCGGTCATGCTGGCGATCGGTCCTGCACGCTTTCGCTCATTTCTCGAAGGGGCACACATTGTCGATCAGCATTTTTGTAAAGCGCCACTGGAAAAGAACATTCCGGTAATCATGGCGTTGCTGGGTGTCTGGTATCGCAATATTTGGGGCTTTGGCACGCACGCCGTTCTTCCTTATGACAACCGTCTGGCGCGTTTCCCCGCCTATCTGCAGCAGCTTGACATGGAATCCAACGGCAAGCATGTCGATTTGTCAGGAAAAGAAGTCCGCACCGAGACCGGACCCGTTGTCTGGGGCGAACCGGGCACCAATGGTCAGCATGCTTTTTACCAACTCATCCACCAGGGTACGGATATCATTCCCTGCGATTTCCTGATTGCTGCCGAGCCGCAGGAAAAAATGGGCGACCATCACCTGATGCTTGTTGCCAATTGCCTGGCACAGAGCGAGGCGTTGATGACCGGGAAAACGCTTGAAGAGGTCACTGCTGAACTGAAAAAGAACGGTCTTGACGAGGCGGCGATTAAGCAATTGGCGCCTCATAAGGTGTTCGAGGGAAACCGTCCCTCCAACACCTTTATCTACCGCAAGCTCACTCCCAAGACACTGGGAATGCTGATCGCTCTTTATGAGCACAAGGTCTTTGTCCAGGGGACGATCTGGGACATCAATTCCTTCGATCAGTGGGGCGTTGAATTGGGCAAGGTGCTGGCCGTTGAAATTCAGCCTTTCCTTTCTGCTAACAAATCTCCCACCAAAAAGGACAGCTCGACAAAGGGTCTGGTCAAGACATTCCTTTCGCTACGCTCCTGATCGTTAGTCCGATCGGAATCAATTGGAAAAACCGCGTCCATCCGGAGACCGTGTCAGGCTCTGCTTGCGCTGGCTTTCACGCCAGATCGTATAGAGCGAGGCTGCAACAATCACGCCGGCGCCGAGCCAGGTGTTCCAGCCCGGCAGGC
>JBCCEP010000283.1:0-5749 GCA_039030215.1 Pseudomonadota bacterium | reverse complement strand
GGTCCAGACCATAAATTTGCGCTTGATCCGAAGGCCTGGCGCGACATGGTTGATCGAACCCGGGAGCTGGAGTTTGCGCTTGGTACCGGCATCAAGAAGATCGAGGATAATGAGCAGGATACGGTTGTCATTCAGAGAAGGGGGCTTCGGGCTGCGGGCGATCTTTCGGCTGGCCACGTTCTGACAAAAGCCGATCTGGTAGCGTTGCGGCCCTGTCCGGAAGATGGTTTTGCACCCTATATGGCCGACCAGCTGATTGGCCGGACATTGAGAGGTGCGGTCAAAACCGGCGATCATTTCCGCTGGGAAGATATCGAGTAAACGGAAGTCTCGCCATGAAACGCGAAGTGGCGATTGTCATACCAGCTCTGAACGAAGCCGCTACGATCGGTGATGTGGTCAAATCTGTAGTCGGCATTGCACGCATAATTGTTGTTGATGACGGGTCTACCGACGGCACGGGCGAGATCGCGCAGAAAAGTGGTGCCGATGTTGTCCGGCTCGATATCAATAAGGGTTATGACGGAGCGTTGCAGGCCGGGTTTGAGAAAGCGGATGGGCTGAAATGCGAATATGTCATCACGCTTGATGCCGACGGCCAGCATCCGCAGGAAATGATCAGCGCCTACATTGATCAGCTGCAATGCGGCATGGATCTAGTATTGGGTGTCCGCGACCGGTTACAGCGATTTTCAGAACATGTGTTTGCGTTTCTTGCCCGCAGGTTCTTCGGCATATCCGACCCGCTTTGCGGGATGAAAGGATACCGTCTGACGCTATACCGGGCGCTTGGCCACTTCGATTCCTATGGCTCCGTCGGTACTGAATTGGCACTGCACGCCGTCAGCAACGGCGCAAAATTCATCCAGCTTCCGATCGAAACGCGCGAACGCGCAGATCAACCCAGGTTCAGCCGCATTGTGCGGGCGAACTGGATCATTCTGCGTGCCGCAATAATCGGGATCAGCCGTTTCGGATTTCGCAAGCGGTAAGGATTAGTTCACCGATGTTGTGCAAGCGGTCGAGAACGGGTCTGGTTCAGACGAATTCGACCTTCAAGATCTCATAGGACCTCGCGCCGCCGGGTGCTGCCACCTCGACGACATCACCTTCTGCCTTGGAGATGAGCGCACGGGCGATTGGCGAGGAAATCGAAATTTTCCCTAGTTTCACGTCAGCTTCCTGGTCTCCGACGATCTGGTAGGTCTTTTCTTCCTCGGTATCCTCATCAACCAGGGTAACGGTTGCACCGAACTTGACGCTGTCGCCGGTCAATTTCGAGATATCGATAATCTCGGCGCGCGAAAGCTGATCTTCGAGCTCGGCAATCCGGCCTTCGTTGAGGCTCTGCTGCTCCTTGGCTGCATGGTATTCTGCGTTTTCGGACAGATCGCCATGCGAGCGCGCTTCAGCAATAGCTTGAATAATCGCCGGCCGATCGTGACTTTGGCGACGCTGCAACTCGGCCTCCAGCATCTGGTGGCCTTGCGCGGTCATTGGGACCTTTTCCATTCCTGCCCTCATCAGTTCTGCTACTGCATCCGCAAGTCTCAAGAAAACAGTCGCCACGGATCAACTGGATCTGTCGCTATCTGACTTCTGTCGAAGCTTTGCGGATCATAAAGAAAAGCGGCTTCCGGTAGGTCAACCAGAGCCGCCTCTACATCAATTAGTTACGTAATATAGCAGGAAAATCGCAAATTTCACGTTTTTTTTGCTGTTTGGGTAAATCACGGCGATGCTCGATCAAACATCGGGATGAAGCAAATCTATCCCCTTGCTTCCCGATCACCGCAAAATGCGGCGCTTTCCAGTTTCATGGAAGGTCCAGCATGTATACCAACGGCACTGAATACAAAGAGGCGTTTGAAAATTAGCAATGAAGTATTCAGTCTGGGAAACACCATAATCGCCGAACCTTTTGCCCGCTGCCGATATTTCCACAATGATAAATTTTGTAATCTGCCAATCAGTTCAAAAATCCAGGCGCATAGATTTCCATTGGTTCGGCAACCCCCTTCAAATTCCGCTTGCCGGCCAATTTCCATTCGCGTGCAGAATGCTTAACCAAATTATCAGAGGCCAATAGTTTTTCATCCAATTCTGCGCAAAGTCCCTCAATTCGGCTGGTGACATTTACCGCGTCACCAATCACGGTAAAATCGAGCCTGGTGCCGCCGCCGATGTTCCCGTAGAAAACCTTGCCGGGATGAAGACCAATGCCGAAATCATAGTCGCTGGATTTTTCCTGGTTGCTCAATACCTCAATCGCCGCTGTTTCAGCATTGTCGATTGCGCCGGCCAGATCATCCTCATGCGGAAAGATCGCGAGCATTGCGTCGCCGATGAATTTGAGCACTTCGCCGGAATTACGCTCGACGGCATCGGTCATGTGACCAAAATAGTCGTTCAGGAGTTCAAGAACTGAGCTTTCATCATGGCGTTGTGCGAGCGTGGTAAAGCCGCGCAGGTCTGAAAAACAGATCACTGCATCAATATGCGCACCATCTCCGCGGGCGATCTGGCCATCCAGCACCCGCAAGCCGGCGCGCTTTCCGACATAGGTTTCCATGAGTGTTGTTGCGGTATTTCTAGCGACGAAACCCTCGAAGACCAAAGCGAGTGCGGGCAGTGTGGCATTTATTATGAGCCAGTCCTGATCGGAAAAGCCCTCCGGGTTCCGGGTGGCAAGTGTCAATGCCTTGAAGGAACCGTCGGAAAAGCGCAGCGGAAGCGCTTCATACTGATAATATCCATCTGCCCAGAGATCGTCCCCAATCGGAAACCGGTTGCGTTCCTCAGGCCGGTCGAGGCGCATGGAAGACGGCGTGCCGCTGTCATAGATCGGAAAAATCGGGCTAGCGCGCATGGTATCCAGTGCATCCGGTGTCCATTGAAACCAGCGCTGGCTGGGACCTTTTTCCAGATCCCAGAAGACATAGGATGATTGGGCTATCGGATGCAGTAGAGGGGCACCCAGTGTTGAACGGTCGACCTCAACGCCGTTTTCACGAAGTTTGTGGCAATACCGCTCGAGTAGCCTCGCAGGTGAACCGCTATCAGGCGCTTCGGCGGTCAGCCATTGCACCGTGTCCATGATCTGCTTCTGGTCGTCACCATTCATCATCCAGTCCCAACCCACTTGTCGCGGTTTGCAGATACTGCCGTTGATTTCCGGTACTTATCAAGCCAGACGAATTGACATTCCGGTGATTTCGTCCAAGCCAGGAAACACAAGCGAGATCGTGCCTAGAAATATTCCTGAAGCGGTTTGACCGTTAGTTCTGATTTCTTCAACGTTGCAGCCGCATGAGAGGCGGCAGTTGCGCCGGAAATCGTCGTGAAATAGGGCACCTTGTTCAGGAGTGCCGCCAAGCGGAGCGACTTTGAATCCGAAATAGCCTTTCTTCCTTCGGTCGTATTGATGACCATCTGAACCTGGCGGTTGCGAATGGCATCCTCAATATGCGGGCGGCCTTCCAGAACCTTGTTTATTCTGGTTGATTTGACACCATTTTGATTCAGGTAACGGTCGGTTCCGCTGGTGGCGATGATGTTGAAGTTCGCTTCCTGCAATGCCTTGATCGCAGGAAGAATGCGTTCCTTGTCTGAATCACGCACTGAAACAAAGACGGTTCCGTGATTTGGGAGATCATTGCCTGCACCCAGTTGCGCCTTGGCAAAAGCCATTGCGTAGTCGGTATCGAGGCCCATGACCTCGCCGGTCGAGCGCATTTCGGGCCCAAGCAGGGTATCGACGCCGGGGAAACGCGAGAATGGGAAAACCGCTTCCTTGACAGCGATATGGCCCAGATTGTTGCAGTCGGGGATCTCGGCATACGCATCGATTGACCCAGCCAGCGTGTCGCCGGTCATGATCCGGGCGGCAATTTTTGCTATCGGCGATCCGATGGTCTTGGCAACAAAGGGGACAGTCCGCGAAGCGCGTGGATTGACTTCCAGAATATAGATCACATCGTCCTTGATTGCATATTGGACATTCATCAGTCCGCCGACATTCAGTTCCTTTGCCAGCAGGATGGATTGTCGCTCCAGCTCGTCGATCGTCGCGCTGTCGAGCGAATGAACGGGCAGGGTGCAGGCAGAATCGCCCGAATGGATACCGGCTTCTTCTATGTGTTCCATGATACCGGCAACAGTTGCGTTTTCGCCATCACAAAGACAGTCGACATCGAGCTCGATTGCATTGGGTAGGTAACCGTCAAAGAGAAGCGGATTTGCGCCCAGAAGGGTGTTTATCTGGCCAGTCTTGTCGTTGGGGTAGCGGGCCTTGATTTCCTCGGGAACAAGTTCCGGAACGGTTCCCAGCAAATATTCCGACAATGCCTGCTCGTCGCGGATGATCTGCATGGCCCGGCCGCCCAGGACATAAGAGGGGCGTACCACCAGGGGGAAACCAAGATTTGCCGCTACAAGGCGGGCTTGTTCGACCGAATAGGCGATGCCATTTTTCGGTTGGTTCAATTCAAGCTTATGCAACAGCTTTTGGAAACGGTCCCGGTCTTCGGCCAGGTCGATCGCGTCCGGTGATGTTCCCAGGATCGGGATGCCGGCTTTTTCCAGCGCGGAAGCAAGTTTCAATGGAGTCTGGCCGCCAAACTGCACGATAACGCCCAGAAGTGTTCCGCGCTCCTGTTCGACGGCCAGGATCTCGAGCACATCTTCTGCGGTCAATGGTTCGAAATAAAGCCTGTCGGAGGTGTCGTAGTCGGTCGAAACGGTCTCCGGGTTGCAATTGATCATGATGGATTCATGACCTGCATCAGCGAGCGCGAATGCGGCATGGCAGCAGCAATAGTCAAACTCTATGCCTTGTCCGATACGGTTTGGTCCGCCGCCCAGAATGACAACCTTCTTGCGGTCGGAGACCTCGGCCTCGGAGCGTGGAATGCCATCGAACGGGGTTTCGTAGGTCGAATACATATAGGCGGTAGGTGAGGCGAACTCGGCAGCGCAAGTGTCAATGCGCTTGAAGACCGGCCTGATGCCCACTTTTTGCCGGAACTTTGCAACGGCTTCCGCATCCGTGCCTATTAGGGAGCCGAGGCGGGCATCGGAAAATCCCATCGCCTTGAGCATGCGCAAGTTGGTCGCGTCGTCCGGCAGACCGTGCTCGGCGACCTTTGCCTCCATTGCAAGGATTTGCTCGATCTGATCGAGGAACCAGGGGTCGATTTTGCAGTATCCGTGGATATCTGCCGCGCTCCAGCCCTCGCGGAAGGCTTGAGCCACCATGCGTAACCGGTCTGGCGTTGGCGTACCAAGTGCCGCACGGATTGCATTACGGTCATCGCCTTCACCCAGTCCGGGGATCTCGATTTCATCAAGCCCGGTCAACCCGGTTTCCAGGCCTCGCAAGGCCTTCTGCATCGATTCTGCAAATGTTCGGCCAATTGCCATAACCTCGCCGACCGACTTCATCGCGGTGGTCAAATTACGGGAGGCGCCGGGAAATTTCTCAAAGGCGAAGCGGGGAATTTTGGTGACAACATAATCAATCGACGGTTCGAATGAGGCTGGCGTTGCACCACCGGTAATCTCGTTTTCGAGTTCGTCCAGCGTATAACCAACCGCCAATCGGGCTGCGACCTTGGCAATTGGAAAACCAGTGGCCTTTGATGCCAGCGCCGATGACCGCGAGACACGCGGGTTCATCTCGATGACGATAAGCCGGCCATTCTCCGGATTTACAGCAAACTGGACATTTGAACCGCCGGTCTCCACCCCG
>JBCCEP010000282.1:0-5755 GCA_039030215.1 Pseudomonadota bacterium | reverse complement strand
CTGAAGTGGCAATTGAGAACGATACCCGTGCGTCTGCCATCGCTGCTGCTGCCACACGAATGCTGGACAGACTTGGTGTTTGGACCGGAATCGTGGGTGACGCGCAACCCATCAACGAGATGATTGTAACCGACAGCCGGTTGAATGATGTAGTCCGGCCCGTATTCCTGACATTTGGTGGTGAACGGGCAGAAGCCGGAGCATCATTCAAGGAGAATGACGGTAATCGGTCGGATACGCCTTTTGCGCATATGGTTCCCAATCGTTCGTTGGTCAAGGCACTGCGTGCAAAGGCAAAGGAACTCGGTGTTGAACTTGTCAATGGAGACAGCGTCGAGCGCTTCGACACCTTGTCCGGGCATGCGCAAATCAGCTGCAGTTCGGGCACTGAATACAAGGCCAGGCTCCTTGTGGCGGCAGATGGTGTGCGGTCGAAATTGAGGGATCTGGCGGGCATTCGTACGGTCCACTGGGCCTATGATCAGATGGGAATTGTGGTTACCGTCGCGCATGAACGCGATCATGAAGGCAGAGCGGAAGAACATTTCCTGCCGGCGGGTCCGTTTGCCATTCTGCCTCTTACAGACAACCGGTCATCACTGGTATGGACGGAACGAACCAACGACGCCAGACGGCTGATCGAAAGCGATCCGGTTCTGTTTGATCTGGAACTTGAGAGACGGTTTGGGCACAAGCTCGGCGAACTCAAAACCGAAGGAAAGCCACGCGCGTTTCCGCTTGGCCTGACGCTGGCGCGTGACTACATCCGCGACCGGTTTGTGCTGGCTGGAGACGCGGCGCACGGCATTCATCCAATCGCAGGCCAGGGGCTAAATCTGGGTTTCAAGGATGCGGCCGCCCTTGCGGAAACCATCGTTGATGCCGAACGGCTTGGTCTCGACATTGGTTCGCTTGCGGTATTGGAGCGTTATCAGCTGTGGCGGCGTTTCGACACGGTACAGATGGGTGTTGTGACCGATGTGCTGAACCGGTTGTTTTCAAATGACAATGCTTTTTTACGGATCGCACGGGATACCGGTCTTGGCCTGGTCGACCGGTTGCCCGGGCTGAAACGGATGTTCATCAACCAGGCAGCAGGAAATGACCGGGCAGCACCCAGATTATTGCAGGGTGAGCCGATCTGAGATCTGATCTCGCCTTGCCATCTCATTAAATGCCTGAATATTCGTCTTCGGAAAGTTGCCTTGCTTCGGAAGCCAGCATTATCGGAATTCCGCCGCGCACCGGAAAAGCGAGACGGGCGGCACGTGAGATCAGCTCATTTTCCTTCTCGTCATAAGTAAGGCTGGTATGGGTCAGGGGACAAACCAGCATTTCCAGCATGGAAATATCCAGTATCTTGGAATGAGCAGTGGCGGTTCTGGCCGGTTTTTTCTCTTCTGGTTCGGACATGTTTCCGATTGCGTGGGTTAAGTGCACAAGTGTGTATGATTGACAAATCTGTCCAGACGGGACTCAGCTATTGTAGACCGGATCCGCTGTCATTTGACTCACGCGCCAAGGCAATCTCGGTGATGGCGATTAGCGTATCTGCGCGGGTGCGAAGGTCTTCTGCCTCCAGCAGCGCCTGCTTCTCGGCAGGACCATAGGGGCTCATCATGCAAAGGGCGGTTACAAGCGTTTCCGTGCTGGCCTGGCGAATGCTATCCCAATCGGCTTCCATGTCATTGGCAGAAAGATATTTTCGAAAGGTTTTCAGCAGGGATTCCCGATCTACATCGGCCCCGTCGTCACAATGGGAAAGTTCTGTTTCAAAGGCAGCAATTTCGCATTTCCGGTACCCGGAACTTCCTGCGACCTCGCGAATTATCCGGTAGCGACAAATCCCGGACAGATTGATCATGTAGCGCCCGTCACCGCTTTCCTGATAGGCGGTAATGCGACCCAGGCAGCCAAGCTCGCACAATTCGGGATTGTCATCTGATTGGTTGTGCGGTTCACCTCCGGATTTCTGGCAAGCGTGTTTTGGCTGTACCATCGCAATAAGCCGGTCACTGCACAGTGCATCATCTATCATCGCGAGATAACGTGGCTCAAAAATATTCAATGGCATCTGCCCGCCTGGCAAAAGCAGGGCACCGGAAAGCGGAAATACAGGCACAATTGCAGGAATGTCGCCCGTACCATTATAGCTAATATTTCCTGCTTTCATCAAAAACTCCGTTCAGACCACTATGTGTGGCACCGAGTATATAACTCAAGAGAACAGCATCGAAGATAATTTACGTCTGGCTGCTATCGTGACCGGATCAGTTGCGCCCCCTGCTTCAAAAAACTGTAGCAATTGCGTTCTTGCGCCGTCCTCGTTCCAATTTCGGTGACGCCGCATGATTTCCAGCAGACTATCGGCCGCTTCTTCGCGCTTGCCGGACGCGTTGAAGGCCAGCGCCAGATCGAAGCGGGCCTGATGATTATCTGGCTCGGAAGCAACCTTTTCCATCAATTGCGCTGTATCGCCCAGTTCCTCGGCTTGTTCGGCAAGCTCAATTGCAGCGCGCAAAGAGGAAAGTTTGGGGTTTTCCGTCGCTGACCCGGCATCGGGAACCTCTGGAACAGAAGCCAATACAGCCTTTGCACGTTCCAGGTCGCCGGTTTCAAGATAAATCATACCCATACCGGCAATGGCAGAAACGTTCTGCGGGTCTTCCTGCAAAATCGCTGCATAAAGACTGGCCGCTTGGGAAGCTGCTCCTTCGCTTGCGAGTTGCTCGGCCTGCTGTAGAGCCTGCTCTATTGGATCAGGGCCTGATGGTCCGATGAGCTTTTCCAGGAACCTGCGTATTTCGCTTTCCGATTGCGCACCCATGAAAGCGTCCTTTGGACGCCCGTCGACGAATGCCACGACCGCGGGAATCGATTGTATTCCCATCTGGCCGGCAATATCGGGATGATCGTCAATGTTCATTTTGACAAGTTTGACCTTGCCCCGCATTGCCGCAACGGTTTTTTCAAGAATTGGTCCCAGTTGTTTGCAAGGACCGCACCAAGGCGCCCAGAAATCCACCAGAACCGGTTTGGTCCGGGACGCCTCTATGACTTCTGCCCCAAATTGTGCGGTTGAAATGTCCAATACCGGTTCGGCCGATCCGGTGCCGGGAGCGCCGGCGCTGCCAGGCACATTCAGGAACTGATCGGCGGAAGCCTGTCCACCAGAGTAGTTGTTTCCGAAACTGGCGCTGAAACCCGTATTGGCAGGTTTATCTTGATTAGAATTCTGGTCGCTCATGGTTGTTCTCCAGCCGGTTCGGCCACATCTTCGGAAATTGAGAGCGCAATAACATCCGGTTTGTGATTAACGTGCTCCAGGAAGCGCAATAAATCCGATCTGGAAATGGTGGTTGTCATGGTATTCGTCAATGGATGGCAGTTTATCAAATCACTATCAAGCAGCGGTTCATCTATTATAACCTTAACCTGGCCTTCGTGATCATTTATCGCCGCGAAGGCTGTTACAGAACCGGGCGTAATCCCCAAATATTGCATGAGATAGTCGGCATTTGCGAAGGAAAGCCTGGACCGCGCCCCGATCTTGGCGTGGATCTTGTTCATGGGGATCTTTGCCTGGTCGCCGGCGACAATTAGGAAGAAATTTCCTTTCTTGTCCTTGACGAAAAGGTTCTTGGTATGGCCGCCGGGAATGGACTTCTTGATTTCCACCCCGTCCTCCACCGTAAACAATGCAGGATGCTGCCGGGTTTGCGTGGATATACCAAGTTCACCGAGCAATTCCATCAACTCATCAGGGCTTAACGGCTTGCGATCCAACATGATCTCCCAAATTCGATAACCAATCAGTATGCAGTCAGACTGGTCTATTACCTGTCGTAGTGATGATCAACCACCACCTGCCAAGGCATGTGATTAAGGATCAGATCAAGTTTCGAAAATTTGTGTTGCATTGGATATTTGCTTGCGCCATACAGGGTGCGCCTTAGCGCAAAGTGAGCGGGTGTAGCTCAGGGGTAGAGCACAACCTTGCCAAGGTTGGGGTCGTGGGTTCGAATCCCATCGCCCGCTCCAGATTAAACCATTGATATTTATAGCTTATTGTCATTCCCCTAATTGAGTGTTGGAAGACGTTTCTGCTGCTGGTCACACCATAATCACAGCAAAGGAACCTGCATGCCAGCAATTCGAAGGTGGGAAACAAACAAAGTCCTAATACGGAGAACAGTGTTGCTTCGAAGATTGAACTGGCAGATCATTTACATTCGACAATTAATGGATCGATCCCTTCATAAACATAAGTGTTTTTAAGGTCAGGCGCTCTGCAAAGGACGAAATTTGCGATATTTGAATTCCCATGAACAAATGCGTCACAGCGAGCCAGGGCATGCGCTTCAACCAGGATATCAAGACCAAGGTTATGGGGATCAAATTTCAGGCCTGCATTTTCCGGGTGATTAGCGTGCATTTCTCCGAATTCACTTCTCGTGGCGTCATAGGTTACCAACCTTTCGCCATACCGTTTCGTGACCTGTGAAATAATCTCTTCGGAATCTGAACAAATCAGGATACCGGCCTCGGGAAGTTCAGCAAGGTATGTGTCAATCGCGGTAAAATATGGCTCCAGATTTACCGGCTCATCAATATCTTCCAATCCACGCAACTGGGCGGAGCCGTCGTCTCGTCTACCGCGCCCCCGAATATGAGCACCAATCATTTCAGGATAAAAACTCTCTGAAATAAACTTCTCCAATACCTGCTTGGTCGAGTCGTTGAGGAGAATATACCGCTCAATGAGTTTACTGGCCGCCAGCCGGTCTTTTGGCAGCAAAAGTGGATTGCAATCGCCATCCCGCAAGCGGGGCGTGATTATATTGTCCTTTGTGCAGGCAACTGGCCGCCCGGTTTGTAGTCTTTTATATTTTTTCCCGGCGACTGGCAGAACACCGAAGGGCTGCTCAAAATAGTAGTTCCATGGATCTTCGTGCCTATCTTGCGCTTTGTAACAAGACCGGTGCCAGTCAATGTAAAACTCATAACCATTTTCAGTCGCGAGGCGGACTTGCTCGACCACTTCGTTTACGTTGGAGAACATTCCATGAGATCTCAATCTGAGGCGATGGACCGGTTTCTTTTGTCTGGATTTGTCAAAGAAACTTGCAAATGCTTCGCTTATGATATCCCGAACTGTGAACATGATCAGATTTCGACTGGCAGAATACCATTTTTTGAATCAATTGTGCCGATAGCTCCGCGCACTGCCCGACCCAATATTTCGAGACGAGGTAACATCCTATGCCACAGAAGTACTTGATTACAAGATGGTTCTGGAGTTCAACGAAATGTCAGGCGATTACCCTCCATCCTGCCTAATTGCATGTTCAATCAGCCGTCATCATAAAGTTGGAAATTGGTTTACAAGAACTGTACCAACCAACCTCATTCGCCCTTTTTGGCTCTTTTGTTCACGACCGCCATGGAATTCGATGTTCGAGAAAATATGAACAGGTATAAATCCGTTACAATATTATATATCAATACAAACAAGAATATATCAGTGAAATAAACTGTTTTCAGTACGAAATATAATAATATTCCCGACATAATTTTGTTCATGAAGATGCAAATGAACAGTGATACTCTCATATAAATATTGGCATATTCATATGTTGGTACAAATTCATCCTTGAGTAAGTAATACGTCATCATGTATAAAAATGTCATCAGAGATGGTATAAAAAATATAAAAATTGTCTCTGTCTGATCTCGAAACAAATATGAACAATAG
>JBCCEP010000281.1:0-5759 GCA_039030215.1 Pseudomonadota bacterium | reverse complement strand
TCGACGAACGTCCAGATGAGGTAGATCGTGATCGTCAGCGGCGCTACGACGATGAAACCGGTCAGAAAGTAATTTCTCAGACGCGTAAAAACGCCCGGTTTTGAGTGCTTATCCAAGACTATCCAGTTAGCTGCTTTGGTCGAACAGCGTTAATATAGGTGGATAATCGCCACAGGCAAATCGGAATATCGGATAATAGACAGCCTTATTCCACCGTGACTGATTTCGCCAGGTTTCTGGGTTGATCAACATCGGTACCCATCAATACCGCCGTGTGATAGGCGAGCAATTGTATTGGAAGCGAATAGACCAGTGGCGCAACGAACTCCGGCGTGTCGGGCATCACCAGCAAATGTTCGGTCTGTACGGCCGTTTCCTCTGCGCCGCGGGCATCGGTAATCAGGATAATACGGCCACCGCGGGCGGCAACTTCCTGCATGTTGGAAACTGTCTTCTCGAAGATCCGGTCATGCGGTGCGATGACGACCACAGGCATGTCCTCATCGATCAGAGCAATCGGTCCATGCTTTAGTTCGCCTGCGGCGTATCCTTCAGCATGGATATAGGAAATTTCCTTGAGCTTCAGAGCCCCTTCCATTGCCAGCGGATAATTGGTGTCGCGACCGAGATACAGCACATCCTTGACCCGTGACAGATCATGGGCAATTTTTTCAATGTCCTGTTCGAGTTTCAGCGCCTGTGTCGCAAGACGCGGCACCTCGATCATGTCCTGAACAAGGCTCTTCTCGGTTTCCAAATCGAGGATACCACGAGCCCTGCCCGCACGAACCGCCAGAGCCGCCAAGGTAGCCATCTGGCAGGTAAATGCCTTTGTCGAGGCAACACCGATTTCAGGACCGGCCAATGTCGGAAATACAACGTCGGATTCACGCGCAATGGTCGATTCACGGACGTTAACAATGGATCCAATATGCTGACCCTGCTCGCGACAATAGCGTAGACCCGCCAGCGTGTCGGCAGTCTCTCCGGATTGGGAGACGAACAGCGCCAAACCATTCTCTGGCATTGGCATTTCACGGTAGCGGAATTCGGATGCAACATCGATATCGACAGGCAGACGCGCATATCGCTCGAACCAGTATTTGGAGACCAGACCGGCCAGATACGCAGTGCCGCAAGCAGATATCGTTACACGATCAAGTGCTGCAAAATCGAAGGGAAGTTCGTCTTCGGTAATGACGGTACCGCTGGCAAAATCAAGATAGTTGGAAAGCGTGTGGGAAACCACTTCCGGTTGCTCGTAGATTTCCTTCTGCATGAAATGACGGTGATTGCCCTTGTCGACCATCAACGCTGAACCGACCGATTGCTGCAAGGCCCGGTTTACCGGATTTCCTTCGCTATCGAATATCTCCATGCCGGAGCGGGTGATCACGCACCAGTCTCCATCCTCGAGGTAGGTTATCTTGTTCGTGAAGGGTGCAAGCGCGATTGCGTCCGAGCCCAGGAACATCTCTCCTTCACCATGTCCGACGGCCAGAGGCGGGCCGTTCCTTGCGCCTATCAGAAGGTCCTCATGATTGGTATATAAAATTGCCAGAGCAAAGGCGCCGCGCAACTGCAAAAGCGCCTTGCGGGCCGCTTCCCGAGGAGGGTCTCCTGCTTTCAGATTGCGCTCGACCAGGTGGGCGACCACCTCTGTATCGGTCTGGGAGGAAAACTCATAACCTTCGGCCAAAAGCATGTCGCGCAATTCCCGGAAATTCTCGATAATTCCGTTGTGCACGACTGCAACATTCTCGGAAAAATGCGGATGGGCGTTTGTCTCATTCGGCACGCCATGGGTTGCCCAGCGGGTGTGACCAATACCGATTGAACCGTTAAGCGGATTGGCAGCCAAAAGCGCTTCCAGGTTTACCAGCTTGCCTTCAGCGCGGCGGCGATCAAGATGATCCCCCTCGACAGTGGCGACACCGGCTGAGTCATACCCTCGATATTCAAGACGCTTGAGCGCATCTACAAGAAGTGGCGCGACAGGTTTGTCGCCGACCATTCCCACAATTCCGCACATAGCTGGATCCTTCCACCATATCTCGAATCAATAAGCCAAACCGCAACCAATAGCTTGTTTGCCTTGTATCGATTTGCAAACCCGGTTTGAATTCAAACAATGTTGCAAACCCTTACCTCAGTCTTGCACAGGAGGGTTACAAAGCCATTGCCATGATTGGTTAACGCGGCATATCTGCGTATTCTTACAACACGGCGACTATCGTTTCGACCTGGCCTTCTTCTCCGCTTCGGCCCGCTCTTTGAGCTGGATGGCATAACCCGGCTTGTTGGCTTGTCTTCCGCGGGCGACCGCCATTGCATCATCCGGGACATCCTCGACAATCACGCTTCCCGAAGCGACATAGGCATTGTCGCCGATGGAAACGGGCGCCACAAGCGCACTGTTGGAACCGATAAAAGTTCCTTCGCCGATTTCGGTACGATGCTTGTTCACACCGTCATAGTTACAGGTAATGGTCCCTGCCCCGACATTGGCGCCCCTGCCCACACTGGCATCGCCGACATAGGACAGATGATTGACCTTGGCGCCTTCTCCGATCTCCGCATTCTTCAGTTCGCAGAAATTTCCGACCCTGGAACCCCTCGCCATCCTTGTGCCGGGCCTGATCCTTGCATAGGGACCGACGGTGGCGCTGTCTGCGATGCGGCAATCTTCAAGATGGGAATAGCTCCTGACCCGCGTACCCTCGCCTATAGAGACGCCGGGCCCGAACACCACATTTGGTTCGATCACGCAATCTGCCGCCAACGCGGTATCGTAGGATAGAAATACGGTTTCAGGCGCTATCATTGATACGCCGTTCAACATCAATTCATCGCGTCGACGGCGTTGCCAGATCGCTTCGACTTCGGCCAGTTCCACTCGGTTGTTGACACCCAGCACTTCATCCTTTTCACCCTCAAGCGCAACGACACTGAGGCCTTTGTCACGTGCAATCGACGGCAAATCGGTCAGATAATATTCGCCCTTGGCATTGGCATTGCCGATCGCATCAAGCATCTCGAGCGCATTCTGGCCACGAAAGGCCATGATGCCGCCATTGCAGAAGGTGATCTGCTTTTCCTGTTTGTTGGCATCCTTGTCTTCCCGGATCGCCACCAGATCACCGTTTTCCACGATCAGCCGGCCATATCCCGCCGGATTGTCAGTCCGAAAGCCCAGCACCGCAACTTCTGCTCCGTCAGACAGGGCAGAACGCAACTCCTTCAGCGTCTGAGGCTTCACCAGTGGCGTATCGGCAAACAGCACCAGAACGTCGTCATAACCGTGTGCAATTACGTCCCTGGCAGCCAACACGGCGTGTGCGGTGCCGAGCCTTTCAGTCTGCTCACAGAACGTGATGTTGTTTGCTACATCGGACGCGGCGTCCTTGACCGCTTCGCTTTGGCGGCCAACCACCAGCACATGATGGTCTGCGCCGGCTTCAACGGCGCTTTCCAGAACATGGGCGACCATCGGATGGCCCGCGACCGGATGCAGAACTTTGGGCAAGTTCGACCGCATTCTGGTTCCTTCGCCCGCAGCCAGTATGATTGTCAGACAGCTTCTTGCCATTTCTCAGATCCAGTTCTAAATCATCCCAAAAATTCGTTCGGCGACGGATACCTGTCTCCGCGCCTGTTAATAACGGCAAATTATTGAGACCTGCTTAAGTGATGTTGCTAATAATGCCAGTTTGGAATTCAAAACAAGAACCTGCACCCACTGGATTTATGGCATTGCAAGTGCCGAGCCATCCAACCACGGAAAATTTGGCGTCTGAATGAACCGTTTCTTTTACGCATTGTTTGGCGGATTGGTCGGCTTCGCGCTTGGACTGGGCGCGATGCTGATCTATCTCAACTATTTTGCGCACCCGCCCGCGCCACAAACAATTATCCGATATGATACGCAACGTGCAATCGAATTGCAGGAAGCTGAAGACCAAGCCCAAGCAAATTCAAGGGAAGAAACAGTTCCGCTGCTTCCAAGGCAGCCGGAAGGTGTTACGGTCATGAACAAGCGTGATGAATCGCGCCTTTCTCCCGAACCGACGATCGAAATCCCACAAACCGGAGAAGCGGCGACAGCGACCGGATACGGCATAAATCTGGGATCGGCAGCTTCCTTTTCGGCCCTTTCTAGGCGATTTGCAGAGATTTCAGAAGCAAATGCCGAAATGCTGCTGGATCAGCTGGAGCCCAGGGCAAGCTTGAAAGACACCGAGGACGGTCTTTCGGCTCAGTTGATGATCGGACCCTTTGCCACGCTCCAGGAGGCCCAGCAGGCTTGTGCAAATATCGCCCTGCCTGCGGAAATTGTCTGTATTGCGGAGAAATTCGAGGGCGAACTGATCGAACGCCAATAATCAGCTGACTTGGCTGTTGCTAACCGATTGTTCCGAGCACCGGAAACATCTCAAGCAGCCAAAACGAAAAACGCTGCATGCCTCCGGTGATGAACAGGATGCCCGTGAGCACGAGCAGGCCGCCCATGACCTTTTCAACAACGCCCAGGTGGCGGCGGAAACGGGTCAGGAAGTTCATGAACGGCCCGACAAACATGGCGGCAAGTATGAATGGAATGCCCATTCCGGCTGAATAAAATGCCAGAAGGGTTGCCCCCTCGCCTACGCTTGCCTTGGAGCTTGCAATTCCGAGAATGACGCCAAGTACCGGCCCGATACAGGGTGTCCAACCGAATGCAAAGGCCAGACCCATGAGAAATGCGCCGGCCAGACCAGCGCCGCCGCCCTGAAAACGCGCCTCGCGATACAACAGGCCAATGCGGAAGACGCCGAGAAAATGCAGTCCCATGGCAATGATGATAAATCCAGCAATGATGGCCAGTGTATCCATGTGCGAGCGGACCAACGCCCCAATGGACGACGCACCTGCTCCCAGCGCTACAAAAACCGTCGTAAAGCCGAGAACAAAGGCGATGGCCGGCACAACAACCGCACTGGCTGATACGACGGCCGCACCGCCGTCTGGTTTTGTCTCATTGGTCAGATTGTCGAGCGAGGTACCCGCCATATAACACAAATATGGCGGCACCAATGGCAGGACGCATGGCGAGACAAACGATATCAAGCCAGCGATCACGGCAGTCAGGTATGAAATATCACCTGTCATGGATTCCGGCTTGATCCTTGTGTTTCATTAGTCGGTGCACTCAACTTCGACACTCACTTATCTGGGATGTGCTATCCCAAGATGCACTCACATAACAGTCACCTTTTGATGAAGTATTGATTTTGCTCAATCCGCCATCAAAAGCGAACGCTTACCGTTGTGTGACCGCAGCTCCCCGCGCTAGTTTACACAAAATGCAAACCCATATCTTTTCATTGATTATTCACCCGTAACAAAGTTTTAGTGTTGACCGCGTAAAAACACATCCGTATGTATCGCGCGATTGAAATACTGCAATGTGGCAGATTCGCACCGGGCGGTATTTTATCAAGGGCAAATGGTACCAACCTGGCCCTGTCCCGATTGGGAGCGCTTAGCTCAGTTGGTAGAGCAACTGACTTTTAATCAGTAGGTCCGGGGTTCGAGACCCCGAGCGCTCACCAAATTCTTCTAGTAAATAGAAGGATTTAGCCGAAATAGAAGTTCGGCAACCTCAACTAAGAAAAATCGTGACGGCAATGCCTATTTCTGACGAAAGCGAAATAGTAACCAGGCATATGGCGACCTTGCGAGGGTCTAGAAGCTTTTAAGCTTCCAGACGATACGCTCGT